>DASXSW010000246.1:0-11766 GCA_036505755.1 Binatia bacterium
AGTTTTTCGATATCGCGCAGGAAACCGAAGGTGCGCGCGGGCGCAATTTCGGCTTTAAAATATTCTGGTCCTTGGTAGATGTAAAGATGTTCCTGCTCGCCAACCGGCCCGGGATAGCGTAGCACATAATGAACCGAGAACACTGCGGCGGGTTCGATGCGGATCGACTCCCCGCCCTTCGCGCGCATGTGATACGGCCGGTCGATAATGATTTCGCGCCATTCTTCTTCTTCTTCATGAATGCCTGCTTCTTCAATCGCTTGGCAGAACTCCAGGCCTGAGCCGTCCATGATCGGCACTTCTCCCTGCACTTTGACGAGCAAATTGGTGATGCCATAGCTGTGTAACACGGCGAGAAAATGCTCGACGGTGCCCACGGCAAATCCCTTGGAGCGCAGCGAGGTCGCGTAGCCCGTCGAACCGACATAATCCAAATGCGCAGGCAGGGTCACGTCGCCCGAGATGCCCGTGAATCGAATGCCACTATGCGGCGGCAGTGGATGCAAAATCAGCCCGGTTTTGACACCGGAATGAAGCCCTTGCCCGGATAACACAACACTTTTTTTCAAGGTCTTCTGCTTGAGCGTCTGAACGGCAGAGGCACCTTTGGATGCCGATTTCGGCGGCCGCGATTTCCTCGTGCCGCCGCCGTTCTTCTTTTGTGCGCCCACGGCCGGCAACTCCCCGAGGGCTCGTTGCACGGTCAATAAGAGACCATCCAAGGACACCGGTTTTTCGATGAAGTCGAAGGCGCCAAACTTGGTCGCGGTGACCGCCGTGTGAATGTTGCCGTGCCCAGATACCATTACGACGTTTATTTCCGGCTCGTGGCGCTTAATCTCCTTTAGTAAGCCGATACCATCGACCTGGGGCATCCAAATGTCCAGAAGCACCAGCTCGGGCCTTTCCTCCTTGATGATCTCAAGCACTCGCGCGCCATCCGCGGTGTCCACGACTCGGTAGCCCTCGTCACTCAAGACTTCACGCACCGACTCGCGCACACCGTCTTCATCATCAACGATCAAAATCGTCTTCTGCGTAGGCAGCTCTTCCACTAATCCTCCTGCTCCGTTTAGGAGTGCACCGCCCTTTTCGTGACTTCCTCCGCGCTAGCCTCCTCAACGACCGGAAACTCAATCGTAAACCGCGTTCCCCGTGGATCGTTCGGCAGTGCTCGTATATAACCGCGATGGTCCTCAATGATCTGACTTACGATCGTCAGTCCCAACCCGGTGCCGTTGTCCTTGGTCGAAAAGTAGGGCTCGAAAATTTTTGTTCTGATCTCGGGCGCCAGACCGCATCCGTCATCCGCGACTTCCAACGTGACGACCTCGCGGTCGCGATCATAGCTAGTCGTGAGTTTGATCCCGCCGCGATCGTCCACCGCGGCCACCGCATTGTCCAAGAGATTGATCAACACGCGCTTGATTTGCTCGCGGTCGAGCTCCAGTCGCGGAATCACGCCGCCGCGAAACTCAAATTCGGTGTCTTGGTGACCTTCCTTGAAGAGAACGAGTGCGTCGCTTACGATCTCGTTCAAATCGTCAGACATCAGCTTAGCCGAGGGCAAGCGGGCAAATTGGGAAAACTCGTTGACGAGATTTTTCAATTCATCCACCTGATGGATGATCGTGGTGGTGCACTTGTCCAGAATTGCGCCATCTCCCCCCAACATCTTGGCGTAGCGCTTGCGCAACCGCTCGGCAGATAATTGAATCGGTGTGAGCGGATTCTTGATTTCGTGGGCGATCCGTCGGGCGACCTCGCGCCAAGCTTCCATCCTTTGTACTTTTTGAATCTGAGTGATGTCCTCAAGAAACAACATCACGCCCAAAATCGAATTGTCATCATCGCGCAGCGTCGCCGCATTGACCATCAAAGTGAGCAATTGCTCTTGCAGGGAGAGCTTGAGCTCCAGTTCGACACTTTCGCGCCGTTCCACGCTCTCCACGATTTCGCAAATTCCTCCCAGGGATTCGGCGCGAAAAACGTCTCGGTAACTTTGCCCTAAGGCCTGGTCTGCCCTAACCCCTAACATCTGTTCAGCCGCCTTGTTCCACGTCGTAATCATTCCGGCCGGATCTATCGAAATAACTCCCGCGGCGATGTTAGCGAGCAGCGTCTCGACCACTGTGCCGCGGCGTTCGAGTTCAAGCTTGATCTGTTTCAGATCGCCCGTCATCTGATTGAACGAATTCATCAGTACGCCGATCTCATCATCCGTGCTGGCCTCGATCTTATAGTCCCAGTTGCCCTGAGCGACCTGGTGGGTTCCCTCGGCCAGTTTTTGAATCGGCACCGTGATGCCTTTTGACAGGTAGATGCCGCACCAGGTCGCGGCGAAAATAATCACCAGCGTAATCAGTAGCATGGTCAGAAGATAACTGTTCTTGACCGGGGTCTTAAGAAACATCAAATACTTGTACTGTTCATAGGACTGCGAGATCTGGAGGGCTCGTTTGGAAATACTTTTCGGCACATAATAGTCGACCACGACCACGCCCAAGATACGTCGATCCGGCCCGTAGATTGGCACGCCTCCGCGAATGACGTCCGCGTCGCCGAAGATTTGCGTGCGTGTCACTTCGAGACCGCGCAAAGCGCGGTTGAGGAACTCGGGTTCCGGCTTGACGGTGACACCGGTTGGTACCTGCTGATTGAAAGCGACGACGAAGGGCTGGCCATCGGGCGCAAAGACTTCGACGGTGCCGAGATTGTATTCCCGTTGTTTGTTCTGAACGAACTCTTTTAATTCCGCCGCGCGCCGCCCATCAAACAGGCCGTCTTTGGTGATTTGCTGGCTTAGCTGTCGAGCGTAAAAAATCGCGTTATTGGCGGAGTTTTGGTAGTACGTTTGGCCGATTTCCAAGGACCCTTGAAGCGCGCTTTCGACCTTGGAATCGAACCAACGGTCAACCGAGCGCGTCAAGAGCCCGCCAGCGATCGTAAATAACAACACGCTCGGCACCAACGAAAGCGCCACAAAGGCGGCGACCAGGCGCGCTTGCAAGCGGGAACCGAGGATGCGCTGTCTCCGTTCAACAATCAACTTGACCAAGTTGCGAATCACCAGGAAAGCCAACAGACCGAGTAAAATGATATTAACGTTAATCAGCAAGAAGAAAACGATGTTACTGCCCATCGAGTATTCCGGCGAAGCGTCGGGCAGCTGCACTTCAAAGAAGATCAACGCCGCTACCATCAGCGCCGTGACGAGAATCACGATCCCTTCACGCTTGCGGCGCTTGATTTCCTCGAGTTTGAGAGTTTCCTCGACGGACCTGGCAGGATTCGCTGCTTCCATCAGTTATGCCTACTAAAGTATTGGAAAAATCAACGAAAAGTTTACCTTTTAAAGAAGTAAAGGACAAGCGAGATGATGACGCTAATGAGGATACACGTGGTCAGCGGAAAATAGAAAGTATAGCCGTCCCGTTCGATGGTAAGGTCGCCAGGCAGGTGTCCCAGCCAGGGGATCTTGCCGCCAAGTAAAAAGATCACTCCGACCACGACAAGTAGAATGCCCAGATAAACAAGCGCTTTGCCAATTCCCGCCATGGCTTAAATTCTACCGGAACAGCATTAAAATTCCGTGCAACCCTCGCTTAAAAAAGGCTCGGTTGCTTCTTGGGCGTGTCCGCCGCCAATGGCTTTCGGCAGAAGTGCTCGTATGCCCGAGGAGTGGCCATGCGGCCCCGCGGTGTTCTTTGAATGAGTCCAGCCTGAATAAGAAACGGCTCGTAGACGTCTTCGATGGTGTCCCTTTCTTCTCCGATGGCCGCGGCCAAAGTTTCTACGCCCACCGGGCCGCCGGCAAATTTGTCGATCAGCGTGAGAAGCAACATGGTGTCCATCTTATCTAATCCCAGGCGATCGACCTCCAGCATCTGCAAAGCTTCATCGGTTACTAATTCCGTGATCGTCCCATCGCCCTTGACTTGAGCGTAATCGCGCACCCGACGCAGCAGTCGGTTGGCGATTCGCGGCGTGCCGCGAGCTCGCGATGCGATCTCCGCGATCCCTCCGCTCTCTTCGCGCACGGCCAGTATCGCGGCGGAACGCTTCAAGATGCGCGTGAGCGCTGTCTTGTCGTAAAAGTCCAGACGATGGATATGACCGAATCGGTCACGCAGCGGCGAGGTCAGCAGGCCCGATCGGGTCGTGGCGCCGATTAGGGTGAACCGTTTCAATTCCAATTTGATGGAGCGCGCCGCCGGCCCTTGGCCAATCATGATATCGATCTGATAATCCTCCATCGCTGGATAGAGCACTTCCTCGACGACGTGATTCAAGCGATGAATCTCGTCGATAAAGAGAACGTCCCCCTCTTCTAGATTGGTCAGCAGCGCCGCTAGATCGCCGGGGCGCTCGACCACGGGTCCGGAAGTCGCCTTGATGTTAACGCCCATTTCGCGCGCGATGATGTATGCCAGTGAAGTTTTCCCCAGCCCCGGCGGGCCGTGAAAGAGAATATGATCGAGCACGTCACGGCGAGCTTGGGCGGCGGCGATAGCGACCTTGAGATTCTCCTTGACCTGGTCCTGGCCGACGTATTCGTCGAAACCCCGGGGACGTAGGTTGACGTCTAAACTTAGATCTTCGTCGGTTTTGCTACCGGTCAGCATGGCAACAAAAGCAAGGCTTCAACTAACCAGCGGTTCAAGGGCTCAATCGCCGTAACGTGTCCTTCAAGACATTTTCCAATGAACGATCACCGCTCTTAAGAACTTCGCGCACCGTCTTCTCAGCCTCAGGCCTTTTATAGCCCAGATTGACGAGCGCCGAAACCGCGTCTTGCATCACCTGCGAGCCAATCTCCGGTTTCGGGCTCTCCACGCCAGCCGCCGATAGCGTTGCAAGTTTGTCCTTGAGCTCGACAATCATGCGCTCGGCGAGTTTCCTACCCACGCCTGGTATGGCAACCAGGCGGGCTTGGTCCCCTACCCTTAGTGCCCGCGCAAGCTCTTCTGCTGGTATCCCAGACAAAATATTGACTGCCAACTTAGGGCCGATTCCGGACACGCTGATCAGCAATAAAAATATCTGCTTTTCTGCGAGATCTTGAAACCCGAAAAGCTGCAACGCGTCATCGCGAACATGGGTATGGATCTGCAGGCTTACCGGTGCGCCGATGTCGGGCAATCGATAAAAGACATTGAGCGGGATAAAAATCTGATAGCCGACGCCGACGACATCGACGACAATTTCCCCAGGCACCTTCTGGGCCAACGTTCCGCTGATTTGCGCGATCACTTTTTGTCTAGCATGCGGTTGAGACTCGATCTTCGGCAGCCGTTCAACGCTTGGAACCAATTTCAAGGCAGTCTCGCCAACTAGTTCCTTTAACGCGCCCGTTCAAAGGCTGCGGCACTCTAGTTTGAAAAGTCGCTCGGTGCACATGGCAAATGGCGGCCGCCAAGGCATCCGCGGCATCGGCGCGCATGGCGCCACGCAGGCACAGCAACGCGGTCACCATCCTTTGCACTTGCTCCTTGGTTGCTCGCCCATAACCGACCACGGCAACTTTGATTTCTGCCGCCGAGTACTCGGAGACGTCGATTTGATTCTGCGCCGCCGCCAACAACGCCATGCCGCGCGCCTGACCGAGCTTCAAGGCACTCTGCACGTTACGGGAGAAGAATACTTTTTCTAAGCTCACGGCGGCGGGCTGATACTGTTGTACGATGTCGTGAATACCGAGATAAATTTGACTCAGGCGGGCCGCTTGTCCGAGCGCGGCCGAAACGCCAATCGTTCCGTGAGCGACGTGACAAAGCCGATTTCCTTCGATTTCGATGAGTCCCCAACCGGTAACGATGGAGCCGGGATCGATGCCGAGAATAATTTCGCGGATAAGCCGCTTGGTCTTCGGCGGCGCCGCCACTTCGTCAGCTCGCCTTGTCCATTAGCTCGTTGGGAATATTGAAATTCGCCGACACACTCTGGACATCATCGTGATCTTCCAACTCTTCGGTCAGCTTCAAGATCTGCTCGACATGCTTGGCGTCGACATCCACTGTGTTTTTGGGCACCAAAGTCACCTGCGCGCTGGCGACCACGATTTTTTCCTGGTCCAAGCGGTCTTTGACTGCGGCGAAATCCTCCGCCGGGGTAACCACCTCGAAAAGCTCGTCCTCCTCGCGCACATCTTCGGCGCCGGCGTCGAGAACGATGCCCATTAGGCGCTCCTCGTCAACTTGCGACTTCTCGATCGTGATCAGCCCCTTCTTATCGAACATCCACGATACACAACCGGTCTCTCCCAGGTTGCCGCCATGCTTCGCGAATAGCCGGCGAACTTCCGATACCGTGCGATTCTTGTTGTCGGTTAAAACCTGGGCGATGATCGCCGCGCCACCCGGACCATAACCTTCGTACTGGATCTCCTCGTAGGTGACACCTTCAAGCTCGCCCGTGCCCTTTTTGATCGCCCGATCGATGTTTTCGCCAGGCATACTGGCGGCGCGCGCGGTCGTGACTGCAGTGCGCAGCCGCGGGTTTGAATTCAAATCACCTCCGCCCATACGCGCGGCGACGGTGATTTCTTTGATAAACTTTGTGAAGAGCTTGCCTTTTTTCGCGTCCTTGGCAGCTTTCTTATGCTTGATCGTGCTCCACTTCGAATGACCGGACATAGTCAGAGCCTTCCCTTCTAAAATCGCTGGTAAATTAACACAAACGCTATGCCGCGTAAACCAGGGCGACGAGGGGATTGAATGCAAATAACCGCCGCTCCGAGAACTGCCATGGCTTGTTGCGCCGGCAACGTGCGACGACAAATCGTTAAATGCCGGGAAATTACTTTTTTCCCGCCAAGCGTTTCGCTATAATCCGCCACAATGAATTTCTCCAGCGCACCGATTCTTAGCCATACCGGCTTTTACATAGTAACACGTATTGCGGGCGCGCTTTGCTTTATTTCATTTGCGATCAGTTGTTCGGTGCCATCATCCAAGGTGAGGGTGCCGTTGCCGCCTGAGAGCCGCCTGAGCCAAACCGGCATGGCGTCATGGTATGGTCCCGGTTTTCATGGCAGCGCCACCGCTAGCGGTGACATCTACAATCAAGGCGATCTCACCGCAGCGCACCAAACCCTGCCGCTCGGCACGCGCGTGTCGGTCACAAATTTGGAAAACGGCAGCTCGACGCAAGTGACGATAAACGACCGCGGGCCCTTCGCCCAGGGACGCATCATCGATCTCTCCTATGCGGCAGCACAGTCGATCAATATGGTCGGTCCGGGCACGGCATTGGTCCGCGTCGACGTCATCGATAGTCCGACGCCAATTCAAACGATCCGTCCGTCGCTCGATTATACTTTACAGCTGGGTTCCTTTTCTCAATTGGAAAATGCCCAGCAGCTGCGCGATCGCCTGGCGAAATTATTCACCGGCGTGACCATAGCACCGATACAGTCAAAAGACTTCACCTATTACCGAGTCCATCTGGGCACCTTCTCCACTCGCGCCGACGCCGAGGAGCAGGCGCGACAGATGACCCAAGCAGGATATTCAGTGATCATCATGGAGAAATAGGTGGTCTGCTGCTCCCGCCGAAAAGCGCGCCGGCGAGTCGTTTTTTTGCTCGGCGAGACGCGAGAAATCTCAAATACGCTCTTCATTGTTTGTTTCATTTTTGCGCGAGCGCGCGCCAGCATGGCAAATTCTCCGTCACGGTCAAAGTAGGAAAGAGCCGCCGCCCCTCGGCAACTTGACCGATGCCGAGATTGCATATCTCGTGCGAATCCAGGGCCGATGATATCCCGTCCGGCAAAAACAATCCGGCCGCCGCGCGGTCGTTCGATACCGGCGATGGCGCGGATCAGCGATGATTTGCCGGCGCCGACGAAAGAAATCTTTCTTCGATTCTTCGCGTTCGCTCGCTACGACGATTCGACGCCGAAACATCAAAGCAAGGTCTCTTCGCCGAGATAGCATGCGAGCACCGCCGGGTCGAGTATCACTTGCGCTGGTGAACCCTGCGCGATCATCTCGCCATGATGGAGCACGATGACTTTGTGCGCCAGCGCCATGACGGCGCGCATGACATGTTCGATTAAAAGAATCGTCACACCGTCGCGTTGATTGATCTCTTGCAAAAAGGCAATAAATTGGTCGCATTCCACGGGACGTAGCCCGGCCATCACTTCGTCGAGAAGCAGCAGTTTTGGCCGGGTGGCGAGCGCGCGCGCAATCTCGAGCTTTTTTCGATCCGGCAGAGTGAGTGAAGAAACGGGAAAGTCGCGTTTCGATCCGAGGCCGAGTGTGTCGATAATTGTCGACGCGAATGCGCGTGCTTCGTCTACTCTCGCGCAGCACCTGAGCGCGCCGACAATCACGTTGTCGAGCACCGAAAGACCGGCGAATGGTTTTACGATCTGAAAAGTGCGGCCGATGCCCAGGGCGCAAACCTGGTCCGGCCGCAGCCCACCGATCGGTTTGCCGGCGAAGAGAATCTCGCCGTCGTCGGGCCTGAGTGCGCCGGCGACCATGTTGAAAATCGTCGTCTTGCCGGCGCCGTTGGGACCGATAAGAGCGACGATCGCGCCTTCTTCGACTTCGAAGGAGGCGTTTACGACGGCGCGCAGGCCGCGAAAGGATTTGCTGACGCCTTGCGCCCTCAACAAAAAACTCATTCACGCACCTTGAGCCTGCGCGCCAGCGCCGGCCAGACGCCGTGGGGCAGAAAAACGATCACGGCAAATAGCACGATACCGTAGATCAATTGTTTAATGCCCGGCACTTCCCAACCGAAGGCGGCGACGATTTCGCTCGTGCCCTCGGCGATCAGGGTGAGCAGCGCAGCGCCCAGCAGGGGACCGAAGACGGTTCCGATACCGCCGATGATCGGGCCCAAAACAATTTCAACCGAGCGGTTGATGCTGAATAGCTGCTCGGGAAAAAGACTACCATAGTAAAACGCCGAGAATACGCCGGCAGGCGCCGTCATGGCCGCGCTGATCACGACGGCGAGCATTTTCCAGCGAAAGGTGTTGATGCCGAGTGCTTGGGCGGCGTCTTCATTTTCGCGGATCGCTTGCCAGTAATAGCCGGCGCGGCTGTGTAAAAGCCACGCGCTCAAAGCCAACGCAGCCACGGTGAGCGTAAGAATCACGTAATAAAACATCGCCGGTGTGCCGCGCAGATTGAGCAGCTCGATGCGGTCGCGCTCGGCAAGCTTGAGAAACATTCCACCCGAACCGCCGAGCCACGCGAAATGATCCAAACCGATGCGGGCGAATTCGGCAAATGCGATCGTCAGTAAGGTAAAGTAAACCCCGGCGACGCCATAGCGAAAGGCGAGAGCGCCGATCGCAGCGCCAAACAAAGCGCACAGCGCGATCGAAAGCCACAGGCCGGCCCAGGGACCGATGCCGAAATGGAAATAGAGCGCTGCCGCGGCGTAAGCGCCGACGCCTAGATAAAGCGAATGGCCGAGGGAGAGTTGGCCGGCGAAACCCATCATGATGTTCCACGCCTGGCCGGCGTAGGCGAAGAACAGGAAAAGCGTCATCACCGACAAGAGGTAAGGACCGGCGACGGCGGGTAGAAAAACTAGAACGGCGCCCAGGGTTGCGAACCATAGAACAGCGCGCCGCTTCACAGTTTGCCGCCCAGGAGGCCGCGCGGGCGAAACAGCAAGACGAGAATGAGCAGCGCGAAACTAAACATGCCCTTGGCCGACGGCGCGACGTAGAATCCGGCGAGCGCTTCTGACACGCCGATTAGCACGCCGCCGATGAGCGCACCGGTCATGGAGCCGAGGCCGCCGACGATCACAATCACGAAAGCGAGAAGCGTGTAGGCGGGGCCGAGGCCGGGCGTCAAGTCGACGAGCAAGATCATCATGCAGCCGGCAACGGCGACGCAAGCCGCGCCCAACCCAAAAGCGAGAGCATAGAATCGCTTCACATCGAGACCCACAACTTTCGCGCCGAGCCAATTATCGGCGCAGGCACGAATCGCCATGCCCGTACGAGTGAAACGGAAGAAACCGAACAACATCATTGATGTGCCGAATGCGACGAGCGCGGCGTAGAGCTTGCCTCGATCAATCAGCAGCGGACCCAATTCGATCGATTCCAGGAGGTAATCGAGTTGAATGCTGCGCGCGTCCGGCCCGAAGACGATCAACAGCGAATTCGTCATGATCAACGCGATCGCCAGCAGCAGCATGAACTGTGAGTGATCGGGACGAGTAACGAAAGGATTTATCACTGTCGCTTGCAGTGCATAACCGAAGATTAAAAAGACCGCGGCAACGGGCAACACGGCGAGAAATGGATCGAGGTTAAGCCCAGCGAATAGCGCCGCGGTTAAGTACATCGCGATCGTCATCATTTCGCCATGGGCAAAATTCACAACTCGAGCCACGCCGAAGATAACCGACAGACCGAGCGCCATGAGGCCATAGACGAGACCGGTAAGCACTCCCGAGATAATGACGTTGGCAAGGTTAAGAAGGTCGAAGGACATTCGATGATAAATTAGAAGGATCGACCTAGAAATCTAATGAATAATTCCGACGTCATTCCGAGCAAATCAGTCCGTAATTGAGGCGAGCTGGGATCCAGATGTAGGGGCGGGTTTTTAACCCGCCCCTACCCGATTCGTGCTTCGCGGAAATAACAGCAAACGCGCTCACTCAATTCCTTTACTAATATCTGGGACAGGACACAGGTGATCAATGCGCGATACACAGTCTACTTAGGCTTTCTTGTAGTCACGCCAAGGAAACATCGGCTTCGCTTCGGCGGCGACTTCGGGTAATACCACTACCGGTTTCTGTCCCTGATTTTGAATGCACGCCGAACGGTTGCCTTCGACTTGTCCCTTGGCGTTGAACTTGATCGGGCCCCCGATCATCATGCGATTTTTAATCTCGGTTTGACGAATGGCTTCTGCGAGTGCTGGTGGATTCGTCGATTTCGCGCGCTTGTAAGCGTCGGCGGCGATCAAGATCGCTTCGAAAGTGCAGCCGACGTTGAGCGCGTGAAACCGAAGTTGATCTTTAGGATTTTGTTTTCGGAACGCCGCATCCACCATCTTGGTTAACGGTGACTTCGGGTCGTACCACGGCACGTTGGATAGACAACCTTCGGAAAGTTTGCCCAGCGTCTGGAAAAATTGATTTTCATACATGCCGGGCGAGCCCGGGCTGATGATGCCCATGACGTTCCAGCGCTGCTTGACGATCTCGCGGCGCAGAACGATGGCGTCGTTTAAACGCGAGACCAGGAGGAGGAAGTCGGCCTTGCTCGCTTTCGCTTTGGCGATCTCGACCGACAAATCTTTGGCGGCCGGATCGTAGGAGATCGTATCGACGAGCTTAAACGGTAAATTGAGCCGCGGCAGGATTTCGCCGATCGCTTTTGCGTTGGCCTGCCCGAAAGTGTCGTTGACGTGCATGAACACCGCCGTGCGCGGCGTCGTGCCCGTGGTCTGGAAGAGATCGTTGATGAGGCTCAGACCGTTGGTCACCAGCTCCGCGGCGACGGGAAAATTGCGAAACACATACTTGTAGCCCTGTTCAGTGATCTGCGGCGCCGCCGCGATATTGATGACGAACGGCGCACCGCGCTGCTCGGCGACCTGAGCGATGGCCGCCGCGGCACCCGAGTCGAACGGCCCGACCAGACACTGGGCGCCCTCTTGAATGAGCCGCTCGGCGCGCGTGCGCGCAGTATCGACGTTGGTTTCGGTGTCAGCATTCATCAGCTCGATATCGACACCGAGCAAGTCTCGAATGACCGCCGGCGCAAGGTCG
>DASXSW010000247.1:0-3118 GCA_036505755.1 Binatia bacterium
GTCCGGATCAATCCTCTACTGATTCGGTGGCATAACATCCCATCTGCGGGTCGTCGGAGTCGAGCAGCCGCCACAGACAACGTCGCCGAGGAATGATTTGTGGCGATCAGGCGCAGCCAATCGACCTCAAGTGCGGCGATCGTCCTGGCGATGAACCTGTTGTGGTTGACCGTTTCCGACGAGCTCGCAGTCTCTGGACGTCCGACAGATTTCCGGGCTCAAGCAAAAAAGGACTAGGCTTAGCATGAACGGAAATTTCTTCGTCGTTCAGCGGCGTGCCAAGGGATTTTGCTGTAGCGTGCTAGGCCTGTTTCTCGCAGCAGCTATACTGTCGGGCTGCGAAAATATCGCTTTAATCGGCAGGCCGACGTTGGAATCGCGCGGGCCACCCGAGGCGATTACCGCGACGATCGACGGAGTGAATCACCAACTACGGGAGCTTTACCTCCTCGCCGGGGGCAACCAGCATTATGTGGTGCGCTATCTCAGCGGCACACGTGTGACCGCCGAGGGGCGAGACTATCCGGCCGCCGATCTTCAGGCCGGCGATCGAGTCGAAGTCGAGTTGCGGGAGGGCGCCGACATGCGTCTCTATGCCGATCAGGTTCGCGTCGTCGGCAACGGCGGCGCGTCGGCAGCGACAGCAATCCGAAACGTCGAGGGCACCGTCGAGCGGATTTCGCTGGCGCGCGGCGTGATCGAGTTGCGCTCGCGAAGCGGCGTGCTGTTGACGATCTATGTGCCGGACTCTTCAAGTGCGGAAACCAAGGATCGCTTTTATCGGGTTTGGATCGGCGACTATGTTCGCCTCGAAGGCGAACAGTTGAGCGAAAATCGTCTCGAGCTCCTAGCATTTCGTTAGACCTGAGCAGGATTTCTCGCTGAGCCAAACTGTGTGAGAACTCTATCGGAGCCCTTCGACGGGGCTCAGGGTGAATGGCCAAGTGCTTAATTCAAACGAAGCGACTCCGTTGGTGGCGAGGCCCATCGAACCATGAACGGCGTTTTCACAGAATCTGGCGCTCGAAATGACAAAAACGGACGGCGGCCGCTGAGTCGACTGGATAAAAGTAGATCCGGGGTCAACCAAGAAATTAGTTTCTTAGGGTCGTGGTTCAGTTTGGGCAAGATCTCTCACTTTGTTCGAGATGACAAACGGCTTAGGTAGTTGTCATTCCGAGCAAAGCGAGGAATCTATCTCGATTTGAAGAGTCTGTGGATTGAAAACGAACCACTACCTATCTTAGATTGTGGTGAGTCTGTCCATTTGATAGGCATTAGCTAGTTCGATCCCGCTATGTGGGATCGTGAAATCATTCAGCACGCAACAGATCAAGGGACACAATGTCAACAGCGCCGGATCGACGTGCAAGCGAACTTTCCTCTACCGCAGTTGGAAGAAAAAAAACCGACCAACAAATGATTGGGCATTTGTTGCGTAACGTCACACGCTACGCGGTTTTTACCACCGACCGAGATGGAAACATTGAAAGTTGTAACGAAGCCGCGGGCCAGCTCGTGGGATTCGCGGCCGATGAAATTTTTGGCAAACACCTGTCGCTATTCTGCCCCGAAGAGACCGAGCGACAGCTGAGCAAACCATTACAGCAGGCGGTCAATCAGGGAACCGCGCAATATTATCAGTGGATCGCGCGAAAAGACGGTAAACGCCTGTATACCCGCGTGGTGGCATTTGCCTTGTGGGGCGAGGCCGAGGTGCAAGGATTTTTGTTTCTAATGCGCGACGATTCACGGGAGCGAAGCCAAAGACAAAAACTTCGGGAAAAAGAAAACTTTGCCGCAATCAGCGCCGCGGCGTCCTTGCTTGCGCACGAGGTTGGCAATCCGCTCAATGGCATCTCCGCGACTGCGCAATTACTCGAGCATTTCCTTACCAGAGAAAATCTGCCAAGTGGCCATGCGATATTATCTTCGGTTCACGATCTCAAGAGCGAGATCGGACGGCTTACGGTGCTGCTCAATGAATTTAAGAAGATCACCGGACCACAAAAGCTCGCGGTTGCGCCGGTGAATATGAAACTATTGTTACACCAGCTGGTCGCCGTAATCGAAAAACGCGAACTCAGGCAGAAAATTGAGGTGTCGTTCGAGTGCGCGCCGGCCCTGCCGGTGCTTAATGGGGATGAAGACAAGCTTGGCGAAGCGCTGCTCAACGTGCTCGACAACGCCGTCGAAGCCATGCCGCACGGTGGGAGACTGGAGATCAAGGCTTATACTTGCGACGAGTCGGTTTGTATCGACGTTATGGACACTGGCGTCGGCATCCCGGAGAATTTTAATGCTTTCGACCTATTCAGCTCGACTAAACCGTACGGGATCGGATTAGGACTTTTCATGGCGCAGCAGATCGTCTTGGCGCACGACGGGGCAATCACCTATTCGAGCACGCCGGGTCAAGGAACAATGTTCCATCTCACCATTGGCGTGAACCCAGCGCCGGCCTCGCTGGTGGATAATTCCTTCGACAGCGTATAGGTAGTCGCGCCGCGTGGCGCCAAGTAGCGGCGCCTGGGCGCTTTCCCACCGAGCCTCCGCGGCTCGGCGCCACCTTCACCAGCTTTTCTGCCGCTTCAATCAACGGTTGGTTATCCCCTGCAAGCAGTCAATCCGAGTACATTCACAGCCGCTTTTGTGTACAAGGTCAGTGCATCACCACGTGTCGTCGTTCCATTCTTCCACGGTCTGATCGACTTCGATTTCATCGGGGAACACATACATGTGAAGCCCGTTATCCCACCGCACGGCGATTAACTGGCGCCCGAGATTGCTGATCTCGGCTTCGATCGTTCCTTGCGTGTGGGCGCCGATGAGCCCTTGATGTCCACGGATGCTGCGCTTTGTCTGACAGCGTTGTCCTTGACAATGTTGCAAAATTTTTTCAGTCCTCCTATTAGCCTTTACGGGCAAAATGAGTGCCAGCCCCTATGAGCAGGCTTCTGCGGGTCTGGTGTCACGAATGGGATACGGCACGGTCGAAGTGTATCCCCGGCAGGACATAGACGAGCGAAAAATCACGGAATCGTGAATTATGGATCACGTAGGACAGCGGCGAGAGTATTAACAGCGCTTGATAATTGCGGCATTCGCCGCGGTACTG
>DASXSW010000248.1:0-2850 GCA_036505755.1 Binatia bacterium
CAGAGGTTGGCCATGCGCACCTGGAGATACTTTTCGATGAGGTTGATGTGATTGCGCGCATAGATCTCCGTCCAACCCACGACAATCGTGTGCTCACGCACGTATTTTTCGTAGCCCATCTCGACCATCTCTTTGGCAATCCGCAGCGGAATTCCCCGGTCTCCCGGATGTGCCGCACCGCTGGACGCAAGGATGAGTTTACTGACTTTGCGTGGATGATCGAGGGCAAGAAGTTGCGCAACCCTGCCACCCATGGAGTGACCGCAAACGATCGCGCCCTCCAGACCAAGATGATCGAGAACCGTTGCGGCATCATCTGCGAACATCTCTGTACTGTATTTAACGGAGGGTTTGCCGGACAAGCCCGTGCCGCGGTAATCGAGGATCACGACTCGGTGGTCGCGCGCAAACTCTGGAACCTGGTAAAGATTCCACACCGCGCCGTCGCATGCGGTCTCGCTGAGAAATAAAAACGGCGTGCCCTGGCCCGAGAGTTCGTAGTAGATGTCGACGCCGTCTTTCGCTTTGACATAAGGCATGATTCAGGTCCCTTTGGGTTAGCAATAAACCAAGACCTGCCTTCGTGACAAGCCTGTTGCCCGCTAGTTTAGGATTTTACCTATTGTGTCTTGTGTGAAGCATCAACGCTGCTGTGGATACCTCCCAAGGAAAACTCCACCGTTGTTTCTCGGATTATCTATTGACAGGTAGCCCTACCTTAACTATTCAGGACGCAGCTCAATTGTTTGAAGGGAGTAATGCAATGGCAACTCATTACGTAGATAGCGACGGTCATGTGATGGAAAAAGTTGATGAAATCGCGGAGCGGATCGGCAAAGTGAACGGCATTGAGGGCGAGATCAATGCGCGGCGCATGGTGCCGAGTCTTGACCGCTTTCATACGCCGCGGCTCCAGCGCCGCACACCCGGAACTTTCGATCCATCCATCGGGCCGGAAAAATGGATGGAATTTCTGAATAAGGCCGGGCTCGAATATAGCGTGCTTTATCCCACCGAAGGTCTCGCCTACGGTCAGATCTCGTTCGTCCAATGGGCAGTCGCGTATGCCAGAGGCTACAACGACTGGCTGTACGAAAAATATTTGAAATTCAGTCCAAAGTTCAAAGGCGTCGCGCTCATTCCGATGCAGGACGTGCCGAGCGCCGTTGACGAGCTGCGCCGGGCCGTCAAAGAACTGGGCATGCTCGGCGCGATGTTGCCATCCAATGGTCTCAGATTTCACCTCGGCGCGAAGGAGTACTGGCCTATTTATGAAGAGGCGGAAAAGCTGGATTGCGCTTTGGCCGTGCACGGCGGCTGCTATGGCGATCTAGGGTTCAATTCTTTTGGCGTATTCCCGGCGACCCGTGCCCTCGGCATGCCCTTCCCGCTGGCGATCGCGGCGACCGGCATGATCGTCGAAGGCATGCTTGATCAGTTTCCGAAATTACGAATCGGCTTTCTTGAAGGCGGGACGGCGTGGATTCCCATCGTGATTGACCGCCTCGCGCGCGAACTCGAATACGGCGGTCTGCTTCTCAAGCGAAAACCTGAAGACTATTTTAAGAGCGGGCGAATTTTCGTTGGCTGTGAAGGAAATGAGAAAGCGCTCGCATACGCAGTCGAGCGGGTCGGCCCGGCGCCGTTCATGTTCGCGTCCGACTTCCCACACGAAATTTCTCTTGGCAACTGCATGGAAGAAATCAATGAGATCCTTGAGCGCACAGACCTCAAGCAGGATCACAAAGCGGCAATTCTGGGCGACAACGCCCGGCAGTTTTACAGGATCTGAGAAAAAGGGGAATTAACCACAAGGGACACATATCCAGCGACTTGCCGCAGCTTGTGCAAGTCGTAAGCCGCTTTTCGCGCTGCATGACTCGCCATCGCTCGTCCTTTCTGCGCCCGTACTCGCTCGGCCAGGGTGAGCTTGCTGAAGTGCACCTTGAACACCGTCAAGTCATACACCGACCGCTCAATGATTTTCTCCAACCGCCCGTCCTGGGCTTGAGATTTGCTGGGACGCTGTTTGCGACCGTCCCGACCTCCAGCACATCACTGGCCATCACTACGCCAACTCGCCCTTTTCCAGGTGCCGCTGCGAGCGCGCCCGTTCGGCGGCGCGCGGGTCGTGGGTAACCATAAGAATAGTCTTGTTAAGCTCGCGATTGAGCCGGTCCATGAGATCGAGCACTTCTTCCGCGGATATCTTGTCGAGATCCCCCGTCGGTTCGTCGGCGACGAGGATCGCTGGATCCGTCGCGATCGCTCGGGCAATCGCCACTCGCTGCTCCTGCCCGCCGGAAAGCTGGCGCGGATAATGATGCAAGCGGTCTGCGAGTCCGACCACTTCCAAGGCGGTCTCGGCGTGGCCGCGCCGTTCTTGCTTCGACAGCGGCGTTAGGATTAGAGGCAGCTCGACGTTTTCGAGAGCCGTGAGCACGGGAATAAGATTGTAAAACTGGAAAATAAAGCCGACGTTACGCGAGCGCCAGACGGCAAGCTCGGTCTCGTTCAATGCACCGACATCGACTCCGTCGATTAGAATTTTGCCTGATGTCGGCTTGTCGATGCCCGCGATGAGGTTGAGAAGCGTGGTTTTGCCCGAACCGGATGGCCCCATGAACGCAATGAACTCGCCTTGTGAGATATCGAGATTGATGTTGCGCAACACCGGAATCTCCAGCCGGTCTCGATGATAAGATTTGTACAGCTCCTGCACTTGGATGAAAGATGATTCCATGGATGACGCGATTGTTACTTTCCTTTGACGAAGACCTTGGCGCCGGCTTTGATCTGATCGTCCGCCTTGCTGATGACCTTATCGCCTTCCTTCAGGCCGCTGGTGAT
>DASXSW010000249.1:0-11819 GCA_036505755.1 Binatia bacterium
CGACGGCAAAAATCGCGAGCAGGTTCTTTACGCCGGCGCGAAAAACGAGGGAAAAGTAACTTGGTACACCTCGCTGGCCGGCGATTCGTACAAGGGAATGGTTAAAGCCTTCGAGGGCAAATATTCCGGGATTAAAGTCGAAGCCTATCGGGTCTCCGGCTCGGACATGACGACGCGAATGTATGAAGAGTCGAAAGCCAAGAAATACACTGTCGATACAGTGGAGACCACTGAAGGCAATCTCATGTTTATGCGCGACGCTTTTCTGTTGCGGCCGTATCATTCACCGCACTTTGCCTCCTACCCTGAGGACGCCAAAGAGAAGGGCGAGCGCGGTTTGTATTTCTGGGGCATTGCCAGAGAGTCCTATATCGGCTTTGCTTACAATAAGAAACTTCTTTCGAAGAGCGCCGTCCCGAAGAACTACGAAGGATTGCTGCATCCGGAGCTAAAAGGCCGCATGGGAGTATCGGTCAGCGATCCTGCCTACAAAGTTATTGGGGCGATCGTTAGAACCCGAGGTATAGAGCTGGTCAAAAAGCTCAAGGCGCAAGAGATTGCGCTGCACACGATTATCCCGCCGGCGCTTCTCGATCTGATCGCCTCGGGTGAAGTTCTCGCATCGCCCGCGATTTTTCGTAACCATACCTTGAACGCCATCGGCAAAGGCGCTCCGGTGGATTGGGTGCCGATGGACATCGTGCCGACCAACGTTGGCGGCGCCGCCATCGCCGTCCAGCCGCCACATCCCCACGCCGCTTTGCTCCTGGCGGATTATCTTTTGGGGCCGGAAGGCCAAGCGATTCTGGAAAAATACGAATATGGCAGCGCAGCGAAAAACTTGGGCTTCAAACGCTGGCGTCCGGATCACGGCTTAGCCACCGAAAAATACGAAAAGGATATCGAACGCTGGGAGAAGCTATTAAAAGAAATTAGCCGCAAGGGCGGATGATGGCCATTGTGTGGGGACTTGCGGAATACCAGCCGAATTCACTTGGAGGCCTTGGCGTTCACCACCGCCAAGGCCTTTTCGTAATAGGAAATGTCATAGTAACGGTCGGGGGCGGGCGCTTTGCCGCCCCAGCTTCCCTCCACCTCGGCGCGAAACTTGAGCACGTTGCTAAAGCGCGCAACATCGATTGCCGCATCCTTGGCCAAGCCGTTCGGACCCGTGTCCATTTCATAAATTCCACCGGCCAGATCGCGCGATAGCTTCGCTTGCTGGGCAATGATATCGATCACCTTATCCTTATTTACGGGATTCATGATCCAGCGCTGCGCCTCGATGTGGACTGCAATGTAACGAACGAGCAGACCGCTATTTTCTTTCGCCCACTGGCGGCGCGTAAAGACCCCGTAGCGCAGCACCGGCCCGAAGATGCTCGACGTCGTGGCGAGGCTCACGAGACCGGCCTGCCGCGCTCGAACCGCCGTCTGACCGGAGGCCATGGTCGCCGCATATTCTTTGTGCTTCAGCATCGCGGCAACGCGCGTCGTGGTGCCGCCGGCCTCCTTCATTTCGTAATCGCTTTCCGGATTAAGACCGGTCGTGGAGAGAATCTTTTTGAGCGCGAGCGCATTCTGCGTATTCGGCGCATCGACGAGGACCGTCTTGCCGCGCAGATCCGCGAGTGATTTGATTTCCGGCTGCACCATGAGTTCGGTCGGCGTATAGTCCGTCGCCGCGACGACAATCACGTCCACGCCGGCGTTCTCGACCATGGCGATGGCGTTATCGACGCCGTAGTCGGCGAGATCCAATTCGCCCGAGGCGAGCCATTTCCGCACCTCATCCGAGCCTCCGGAGACAGAGCGGGGTAGCTCAATTCGCAGACCGTATTTGGCAAAAATCCCGTTGGATTGGGCGATGGACGTCGTGAAGCTGCCCCCGCCAACCTTGAGAGTCTTGAGATGTGAATCTTGCGCAAGAGCAACACCATGACTAAATACAGCAATGTCCACTGCTGCGGCGACAACCGCATTAACCAAACGCGACAACGTTTTCCACTTCATGAGATCTCTCCGTACGGAATGTTAGGTCAGAAAAGGAGTTCGCGTGCCGTTTTCAATCCTCCCTAAAAATCCCCATTACTCCCTGCTCGGCAGAGGGAAACCTGCATTTGACTAACCAAGAACATTTCCCCTCTTTGAAAAAGAGGGGCCAGGGGAGATTTTGCTATCTTTGCTCGTACAGCTTCTTGATAAACCCGCTTTTGTCCAACTCCGCGACGAAGCTTGCATCGACGAACTCTTCGGGCTTGTGATTGCGGATTTCGGGTTTCCTGTACGCGACAATCTCGTAAACGGCGTCCAGTCCTTTGGTGATCGGATAGGGCGTCGAAATGAAATCTTGCCTAAAAACCGCGTAAGCCCCTTCGAGATATTCAGGATCGTTGGTCCGTAGGTATTTCGCCAAGACCTTCTGGCTGAACTCTTTATTTTGTTTCAAAAACGCGATCCCTTCCACAAAAGAGCGCACGAAGCCCATTACCGTGGCGCGGTCTTCCCGAATCGTCTTGCGCCGTGTTACTACGGATGCCGTCGGATAGACCAGTTCTTTTTTCGCATCGAGCAAGACGCGAAATCCCTTTCGCTCCGCCTGTACGTCAGCGGGATATGTTAGGTCCGCTCCATCCACCGCTCCGGAGTACAAGGCCTGAAGCCGTTCGGCCGTGTTGCCCACGGCTAAGAAATTGATTTCCCGGTTAGCGTCAATACCGTATCTGCGTAAAACATAGCCGAATATCAAATCGCCCGCAGAGCCCAAGCTCGATATCCCTACTTTTTTACCCCTGAGATCTTCCGGTTTGCGAATTTCCGGTTTTACCATGAGCTTACTACCCTGAGCCGCAATGCCGTGCGCCACATTTGCCAGATCGGCGCCATTCAGATTCGCCAGCATCACCGCGGGCGAGGCCACGGACGAGGCAAACAGACTGCCAGCCACCATTGCTTGCGAAGTCTGGCCCGAGCCGCGCAGCAAGACCGACTCGACATCCAATCCATTCTTCTCGAAGATCTTCGCCTCTTTGGCGATCCACGGAATCCACAAATTAGGCGACAGAGTAGAGACGCCCCAATAGATCTTCTTCAGGGGCTTGTCCTGCGCTGTGGTATTCGCCGCTGACGCGATTACAAAAATCAAGGATGCGAGAATCCAGGCGCGCAGAAACTTTGTTTTCACGGGTATTTCCTCATGCATCGCGCCCGTCTTCATATTTTGCCTGTTGCGGATACCTCGCCTATTTCGCAGCGCGCAGAGAAATCCGCAATCAAATTCCAAACAGCGCACAGGCATTGTCGCGGAAAATCTTTTGCCGCACATCGGCGGAAAGGCTTTCCATCGAATCGGCAATGACCTGTTGGGAGTACGGCCAGGTGCTAGCGGGGTGGGGATAGTCGGAACCGAACATCACCTTGTCGACATCGAGAACGCTGCCGACCATTTTTACCCCCAACGGATCGTCGACGAAGCTGATCCAAATTTGGCGGTGAAAGTATTCGCTTGGTAACAACTCAGGAAGTGTTATGGGACCGTCGCCCGTGAGTCGGCGGCCGTCTCTTGTACGCTGATACCAAATATCGAGGCCCTGGATCATGCTGGGTATCCAGGCCAGGCCGGCTTCGGCCATCACGATCTTAAGACGCGGATGGCGATCGAAAACGCCCCTGAAGATAAGGCCGGTGATCGGTTCGAGAAGTTGAACGCCCGGCGGATCTTTGGCGAAGCGGGACGCCACCGCGATCACGTGATTCGCCGCGCCGCGATCTTCGTCGTCGAGCCGCGTCTTTTTCACCAAGACCGCGAGGTGAAAACCGATCGGTATGCCGACTGCCTCAGCTAGGGCCCAGAAGGGCGCCCATGCGTCGTCATATACGGGTGGGCTCGCGCGCGAGGCCAGAATATTTACATGACGCAGCCCGCCCCGTTTCGCGAGACGCTCCAGCTCGCCGCGCGCCGCATCAGGATCCTCCATCGAGAGTTGCGCGACGCCGATCAGGCGCTCGGGCTTGGCAGCGCAAAAGTCGCTCAACCAATCGTTATAAGCCTCATAGCAGTACCGCCTCAGCTCAGGGTCGGCAATCGCCATCGGGTCGGTCGGACCGTACATGATCGAAGCATCCGCGCCGTCGCGGTCCATGTCGGTCAGACGAAGATCTGCGGTGGTCGGACGCAGCTCGCCTTCGCGCATCACGCCGCCGCGCTCGATCGCCCACATGGCGCCGCTACCCTGTGCGGCTGTGTAATAACCATGCGGGCTAAAGGTCTGACCTTCCCACGTCCAGCACGCGCCGTTTTCCGTTTCCACCACCCGCGGTCCGCGTTCTCGCAATCCGGCCGGCAGGCGCTCGGTCCACAGGTCTTTCGGCAGCCAACGCAGATCGATGTGGTCATCCGCAGAGATGAATCGGCATGCCATGTTATTTGCCATAAATATTCTCGATATAGCCGCTCTGGTCGATTTCTTTCAAGACTGAGCTGTCGATGAAATCCTTAGGGTCGGCGTCCTTCGCTTTCGGGATATCTTTGGCAAGCACATCTAGAGTGTCTTTGATCGCCCGCGGAGACGGATAGGGCACTTTCAAAAAATAGGGTCTTAGGTAACTGTAGCTTTGCTTGAGCACGTCACGATCCGCGATCCTGGTATGCTTAGTCAACACGTGTAGGGAAAACTCCTCGTCCTTCGTCAGAATCTTCGCGCCCTCGATCATCGCCATAAGGAACTGTTTCACCTCTAGCCGGTTAGATACAATCGAAGCCCTTTTCACGCCCAGGCCGGACGAGACATAGTCGACGCCCAGGCGAGTCATATCGAATAGCATTTTGAACCCTGCCTTTTGCGCCACGAACGACGACGGCGGCGACAGCGTGCCGGCGTGAACGACTTTCGCTTTTAATGCCGCCACGGTTTCCGGCACTCCGCCGACGCTGCGGATGGCGACATCCTTGTCGGGAACAAGTCCTGCTTCTCGGAGTGCCAGCCGGGTGGCGAAGTCGGTCGAGCCGCCGATACCGGAGACTCCGACAACTTTTCCTTTCAAGTCTTGCATAGAATTGATTTCCGGAGCGCTGTGCATGGTGAACAAAAGTTTATCGCTGAAGTTGGCGATCAACACGGCGTCGGCTCCTGCCAGAACCGCGGCAGGAACCGTCCGGCTGGAAACGCCCTGAGCGAATTGGACGGAGTCGCCGATTAGCGCCTGGATAGTCCGCGCGCCGGTGACAATATAGCGCACTTCCATGCGATATTTCCTGAATGCGCGGGATGGCGACAAACAGGGGCGCCTGCAGGAGCGAGACCGCCGGCACTGCGACGTTGATGACCTTCCGCGGTACCTCCGCCGAAAATGTCGGAGTCAGCAGCGATAGCAAAAACGCCGTGAGAAAGATTAGGCTCGTCCACCGTTTCATCGTCGCTCCCGGCCTCATTCGTTTAAGCCCCGATTACTCCAAGCCTGAAAAAAAGTCCAGCTGGATTCGCCATCCTTCTAGTCTGGCACATGATTGCGACAAAATCGTTGTCGCGATCGCCGGCGCGAGCCGGAGACGAAACGCACAAGGTCTCAAATAAGATCGAATTTTTCCTCTTTGCAACCTCGCCGGAGCATTCTGCCATTGGCTGCATGCTTGTGTTAAGAACTGGATCTCGGACCCGTTCTGGGCCAGCGCAAAATTTCTCACAAGAAGGCAAACTCATGATCATGCTAAGAAATACTTTGGTATTCGCGATATCCATCGCTTTTACACTCATCGTCCTCGGCGGGCGATCCTGGGCTCAGAGCAGCCCCACGTTCGTTCAGCTGGGTCGCGCCAAGGGCGCGCTCTACAAACCCGAGTCGGGACCGGAGCCCCACGTTGGGATTATCGTTATGCATCGCGAAGCAAACTATATGAACAATGTCGCCTGCGGCGAATTTGCCAAGAGAGGTTTCATGGCTCTTTGCATGAACTCGCGGTTTGAAAACAGCGAGTCCTCAGTCAGATGGGAATTGATTCCACTGGATGTGAGCGAGGGAGTAAATCACCTCAAGAAACAACTTGGAGCCGGCGGTAAGATCATTCTTTACGGGCACAGCGGCGGCGGCGTGACCATGAGCTTCTATCAAGCAGTCGCGGAAAGGGGACCGGCCGTTTGCCAGGGAACGAATAAGCTCGTCCAATGCGGTAACGAATTAAAAGGGCTTGCGCCGGCGAATGGCATCATCCTTTCCGATGGCCACCCGGGAAATCCGATTCTGCGACTGCGAAGCGTAAATCCGTCAACCTCAGACATGCGGGGTGGCCGAGCCGATCCAAAATTGGACCCCTTTGCAGCTAACAACGGTTTCAATCCTAATGGTTCTTCGCGCTACTCCGAATCGTTCAAGAAAAATTATTTTGCCGCGCAATCAGCTCGAATGAATCGCTTGATCGACATCGCCTTAGGGCAACTTCGGCGCATCGAAACCGGCAAGGAGATTTATAGTGATGACGGCCCATTTAACATCCCGGGATTCGACAACGCGCGCCTTTTGTCGCTCGATTCGAGCATCAGGCACACGACCCTTCAGCCGCAAAAATTGCTCAAGAACGACGGCACCGTCGTCAAGCAAGTAGTCGAAAGCATTGCGCCTTCGCGGCCGGAGCTCGCCAAGCTCAATCGCACGTTTAGCGAGGGCGCCAGGGGCGGCCTTACCGTCAGGTCATTTCTCAGCAGCAACGCGATTCGGTCGACCAATTCCATGGATGAGAAACAGATCGATCTTTGCTCCAGCAACAACTCGACGCCGTGCATGGTGCAAAGTGTCAGTATCCCGCTGCTTGCGGTCGCGCATCAGGCGTCGTTTCAGAATTTGCTCCAGGAGGTGGAGATCAATTATCTCAATTCAAAAAGCGCCGACAAAGATTTCATCGTCGTCGAAGGCTCGATGACCAGCATTGGCGCGTGCACCAACTGCGCAGTAGCCGCAGCAGACTATGCAAACGCCAGAAAGAACTTTTTCGACTACACGGCAAAATGGATCAACGACAGGTTCTGAGTTCACCAGTGTAATCGAAGCGGCGAGAAGAGGGGTTCATCACTTCGGCGCCTCTTCGCGTAACCTTGCGTAATGACGCAATTGTCAATCCTTGTCAGTCAAAAGACGACACCGTCACGAGTTAAAAGCGCCCGGGGACTAACTGGAGAGCTAACGCCGAGTTCCCGAAATTGGGATCCGCAGGTGCAAATCTATTATCGGTATCAACACAGATTGCGATCTCTTCGACGTTCGATCACACGATCGGTCCCTGCACCAATTACGCGAAAGCACGCGTAAATATGTCAATGCCGGAATGATTTCTTCCCATGCGTGGCAAAGTGGCACTCTTGCGCCACAGAATGCATAGGCGATGAAGATATTACTCACACGAATGAGACCTTCCCCGCTACAAGCGCTGTCCAATGAAACCAAATGCCTCGTTTTTTCACTGGCCTACCCATTGCATCTAGTTATAGTCAAAGCGACTTGACGGAGTGCTCCAATGGAAACGGCTAAGCCTCAACAGCAGGTGCCTAGCGCCGCTAACGCGGCGCCCAGATCAACTGTCTGTAGAAACACAAAATCCTTCATGGTGGAGCATGACGACCAAATACAATCAGACCCGCTTCTCAAAGAACTTGCTGAACTGGCCGAGTTTATTAAATCCCAAGGTGGCGTATTAATCCCGTAGCCGGGGCACTGCCGCGCGAAGTGGCAGATACTGCAATAGTCCCTCCCGTGACACAAAATTTGTAAGACATCATTGCTTGAGCATATTGGTGAGTTCGGCTCTAAATTCGAGACCCTTTCCCTCGTGAAACGACGCGATCAGATCGCTGGCGCCCTGCAGCTTCAGACGGTTTTCCTTGACGTACTTAGCCATGCGCGTTCCCTCGACCAGGTGCGATGAACGCTTCTCATATTTGTCAACAATTCGTTGCGCCTCCGGGGACGCCATGAAAGCAACAAACAGCTTGGCTAAGTTAGGATGCGCGGAGTTCTTGGGCACGCCGAGCTGAAAATATGAAGTCAGCACCGGGTCGGAGGCGGTCACACCAACCAGTGGGGCTCCCTTCGCCTGCCACTCCCACATGCCCTCCACTGCCGAACCACTATTGGCCATGACGAGAAACTCTCCACTGCTCACTCGCTCTTCAATCTCACCATAACGCACTTGACCGGCGCTTAAAGGTAATAGCTTCCGTAGATAGTCGAGTACTTTTTTTTCACCCCATAAAAGCGACAACTCGACCAACCAGGAGCTGTAGGGCGGGATGGCCATTTTTCCTTCCCAGCTTCGACTCAGCTTGGGATCGACAAGGTCTTCATAGGTCTTCGGCGCTTTGTCCTTGGGCAAGAGATTGGAGTTGTACAAAATTCCTTGCAGCGAAGTATAAACAAGGACCGTGTCGCCCGGGAGAATCTCCATTTCCTTTGTCACCCAAGGAAATATCCTCGAATAGTTGACGCGCTCCAATAATCTGTCGTTATGAAGCTCCGCATGAGTCGCCGGCGGACCCAAATGGACGTCGGTCGATGATTTTCTACCTGCTTTGGCTTCCGTGATGATCCGGGCGGCCATCGCCGGCATGCTCGGTCCCGCGGTAAGGTTGAGCCGTGCATTCAACCCGAATTTTTTGTTGAAGGCAGCCTGGAGCTCCGCGAAGGCTTGGGCAGCCTGGAGCTCCGCGAAGGCTTGCCGGCCACCAAAAGTGGTCGGCCCCGCAACGAATGACATTTCCGATTCCTTTTTTGCTCCGGCGATAAGTTCACTCAACGTCTGAGCGTCAACCGGCGCGTGACTCACCAAAAGCGCCGCAAGCGCTGCCACCGACCAGCACGACTTGAGCACGGATTGGGGCGCCATCTGTCGCTCCTTCGTTTTGTTTGTACTTGAAGCCAACACTTTTATTGGTTGCTTCACCGTAAACTAAGTTGCCGATCCAAATTACTTAGTTTCCGCGATTGAATTCGGCGAAGGCAGATCCTACGCACAGTATCCGCCTTTTTCCTCACTAATCGCCGTCCGAAGCAGTCAAAGGTCTCGTTTTTTCGATGTGGCCCGGTCATTGCGTATCGCTTGGGTAAATCAGTCGATGGAGTGCGGCAATGGAAATGGCTAAAATTCTAAATTTCGCGCTTGTTGCGGCTCATGCCGAGCCTGGATTGTCGGAGCCGACAAACACGAAACCCGTCTCAGAATCAGAAGAGCAAATCGAACTTGATTTGCTTCTCGAAGAGCTGGCTGAGTTGATCGAATCTGAAGATGGAATCTTAATTCCGTAATTGGACGTTCATGTATCACGCCCCGCTTTCTCCAAGCCGCGCATTCAATCCAAATCCGAAGCTCTGATAGCGAATCCAATCATTTTACGTTATCGTTTTTTATAAAGTCCTGCCTGGAATCCGCCTCAGATAAAAGCGCGCTCTCGCGTCCGCAATCGCCCTAGAACGGCTGGAACAGCTCAATCGGGTTGCCGGATGGATCTTCGATAAGAATTTGCTTACCTCCGTTGCCGGTCACGATGGCGTTGCGGAACCGCCCTTGTGCATTCCTTAATTTCTCGACGGTGGCTTCCAGGTCGTCAACTTCAATCTGGATGCGGTTCCAGCCGCCCGGAGCAGGAACCTGACCATCCGGCATGGCTTGTCCGGCCCCGCCAGCGCCGGGTCGGTTGAGCAACAATTGCAAATCGCCTCGCGACAAGCTGGCGAAGCCCGGTGCCGGATGCATCTCGAGCTTGAAACCGAGTATGTCGGTGTAGAAAGGAATTGCTCTATCGACGTCATTAACGATGTAGCGAACATTGATCTTGCTCATGATTTATCACCTCCAGAGAAAAATTTGAGAAATACCCATCACTAAAACAAATTAGACTCGTCCAGGCGCCTTGTTGGACGGCCCAAAGCCGAGCCCCTGGAAGGGCAGTGGACTTCCAGTCTCGAGCAAGCTCTTGAGGCTCGACATGATTGCCGGCCAACCATGCCGCGTGGTCTCGAAGGTTGGCTTCTCCGATACGAAATCATCGTGTATCAACGTGAGTTTCACGACTGAACCCATCGGCTGAAGTTCGAACGTCACCCGTGAGGGTTGGTCGCGGCGGTGCTGACCGCTGATCTCCATATGGAATGTGTAGGAAAGCTTACGAGGGCGCTCTGACTGCAATACCTCACCCTGCCAGTCGATGCCGCCATCCTCTCGAACGTGTCGAACGGGCGAGCCCACCTTCCAATCGGATTGGATGCGCCTCCCACCCCAATATCGTCGCGTGAATTCGCCGTCGGTTAACGCTTCCCACAACTTTTCAGCCGTGGTGGCGATGTAAGTGACATAGACTATTTCTGTTTGCGCCACGTGATTGCCAATCCTGCTGTTGTGCCCGGACCTTTCGTGCTTACCGACCCCGTACTGCTTGGATCAAAAGCGTTGCAAAGTTTTTCCGGCGTCGTCGAAATGTCGATAACGTACGCGAATGCTTGTCTCCGTTGCTCATTTATCTTTACCTCCTTCGAGCCGCTGTTTGAGTTCACTCAAGGCACGCAGGCGATGGCTCTCGTATTTGATGATCCAACGATCGTAGATCTCCTGGAGCGGCACCGGATTGAGATAATGCAGCTTCTCGCGTCCACGCCAGACCGTCGCCACGAGGTTGGCTGCCTCCAGCAGCGCCAGATGCTTGGTCACCGCCTGCCGGCTCATGTCCAGATGTTCGCAGAGCTCGTTCAAGGTCTGGCCGTTATTCGCATGCAGCTGATCGAGCAGTTTCCGGCGGCTCGGATCGGCGAGCGCCTTGAACACTTTGTCCACCGGTCGAGAGTATATGCAACCAAATGGTTGCATGTCAACCGCCCGAAAGATCGTCTAGCTTTGATCGACTTTTCTGGTCAAGCTAGATAAAGAAGCCGCCACGACTCAGCCGCTTGACCAACGATCGGCACCGTGACGTTACCTGACCGGAATACCGTCCAACCGCGTGATTCTTTATTCGATCATCGCAGCTCTGCGGAAAGCAATTTTCCCCTGTTCTCGGAATTTCTATAGAATCGAACGTCCCTAGGCCTGCTCTTCCTCTAGGAGCTCTCGAACAGGGCTCTCGGAAGCCATGCGCCCTCTGTTGCATTCTCCCCGTATTTCCGTCAATTACTGCTACCGACATCTTATGAGACGACGAAACTGGTTGCTCGCCTTATTGTTCTTTTTCGGTTGCGCCAAGGTCATTTCCGTGGAGCGGATTCCGGATATCGCTCTCGGCGAGCCGACTTTTTTTCCGACGATTGAAGCCCACACGGGTGCGACCATCGCAGGTGGGAATCGTGTTGAAATTTTATTCAACGGCGATGAAACGTTTCCCGTCATGTTGCGCGACATAAAAGCCGCCAAGTCCACGATCACGTTTGCCCAATATCTTTACGAAGGCGGTTCTCTAGCGCGCGAGTTTGCGCAGGCTTTTGCCGAACGGTGCCGAGCGGGGGTGAAGACAAATATTCTGTTCGACAGTCATGGCTCCGGCAGTATCCCCGCCGAAATCATTACGTTGATGCGCGATGCTGGATGTGAAGTGGAATACTTTCGCAGAGTCGAAGCGCCGGCAATCATTTTTCCGTGGAAATTGCTGCGATATAACTATCGTAGCCACCGGCGTATTATGGTTATCGATGGCCGAGTGGGATTTACCGGAGGATACGGAATAAGCGACGCTTGGACAGGAGATGGGCGGACCCCAGAACATTGGCGCGACACCAATACGCGAATCGAAGGTCCAGTGGTCAAATTTCTGCAGGCTGCCTTTGCCGAGAGCTGGCTTGAAACCACCGGC
>DASXSW010000250.1:0-3340 GCA_036505755.1 Binatia bacterium
ATGATCTCGGGAATCGCGAAGATTCCGACCAGGACCGGAACGAAGTCGAGACCTTCCCAAAGATACATTATGCCCATGTCGAAACGCAGCGAGCCGGACTGGCGCTCCTGACCGATGGTCGAAACGAGCAGACCCAGTAGACCCATCGCAAAACCTTTGATTTGTCCGCGCGCGCCCGCGCCGCTGAGAGAAGTGATGCACGAAATTCCGATCACTGATAACATGAACAGCTCCGGCGAGCCGAAGGTAAGAACCAGCGGTCGCACGACGGGGATCGCGAGGGCCAAAGCCACCGCGCCGATCAGCGCGCCGAGCAAAGAGCTCATCAACGCGGCGCCGAGCGCGCGGCCCGCTTCTCCCTTCTTGGCCATCGGGTAGCCGTCGACGACGGTGGCTGCCGAAATCGCTTCTCCAGGAACGCCGAAAAGAACTGACGTGATGTCGCCGGTGGTGGCGGCGACCGAATGCATACCCAGCAAAAACGCGAACGCCTCGGCGGGACTCATCTTGAAGATGAATGGGATCATCAAAGCGAGAGTCGCCGCACCGCCGATGCCCGGCAGCAAGCCGACGCAGAAGCCCAGACCCATGCCGACGAGCATCAAGCTGAAAGCTTTCCACTGCAGAACAAGAAACAGACCGTCGATGAATGCGTCGAACATTGGGTTGCTACTTCATCGCCGCTGCATGCGAGGACGGGTCATTGAAATCGGTGACGGCATACACAGATAAGATTCGCGCGAATATATTGGATGACAAAATGCCAAGTCAAGGGACGCGGCCCTTTTCCAGCGTTGAGCGCGTTGACTCTGTCGCAGCGCCGATGTTAAGAGAATTGAAATTTTGCTTCAACGCGCAGAGAGGAACATACTATGGCGAAATTGGTTTTGGCCGCCGGTGTGCCGCATCCGCCACGGCTGGTTTTCGAGATGCAGCAAGCGCCGGGGAAAACCAAGGGTGAGGCGCTGATGAAGCAGGTGCGCGAGCAAGTCGAGAAGGCCGAACCCGACCTGATCATCGAAGTGGACAGCGATCATTTCGTCAACTTCTTTTATAACAATCTGCCGTCGTTCTGCATCGGCATGGCGGAGGAAGCTCAAGGCCCGCAGGAGACATGGTGTCCGATGCCGCGTTACACCGTGCGCGGCCATGTGCCGCTGGCGAAAGCGCTGTTCAAATACGGCGTGAACGAAAAATTCGACCTCGCCGCAGCACATGAGTTGCGTCTCGATCACTCGCTGGTTGTGCCCTTGCACTTTCTCAATCCCGGCATGACACTCCCCGTCGTGCCGATTTACACCAACGGCTTCGCTTCGCCGTTGCCGCTGGCAACCCGTTGTTTGGCCTTGGGCCGCATACTGCGCAAGTTTATCGACGCGTGGGAAGGCAAGGAGCGCATCGCATTGATCGCGAGCGGCTGTTTTGCCATGGACGTCGGCGGACCACTACGAGGTTGGGTCGATAACGAGTGGGCGGAAACGATCTCGAATCTGCTCGCGCGCGGTCAGTATCCGACATTGGCGCGGCGCGCCACCGAAGAGCGCATCAACGCCGCCGGAAACAATAGCGGCGAGCTGCTCAACTGGATCACCGTCGCCGGGGCGCTCGGCAAAACTAAACCGCTTTTTTTGGAAGGCGACGAGGGCAATGGCTACGCGGTGTGGAAATTCGAATAATGTTTCCCCCTCACCCTTGCCCTCTCCCCCACGAAAACGTGGTGGAGAGGGAAAAATTCTTTGATGGTATTCGAACCCAGATGTTAGAAGCAGCGGCTAACATGCGCTGCTAGGTCGGAAGCAATATGAGCGTCTATCAGGTTAACAAGATTCTCTATCTAACGGATAACGACGCCGCGTTCCGCAAGCGCATGCAGGAAGAGCCGGAAGCGGTGCTCAACGAATTCAGTCTCAGCAAAGAAGAGCGTGACGCTTTGATTTCCGGAGCGGTGGGGAAGCTCTATCAAATGGGCGTCCACACTTTTCTGCTCAATCATTTATACCGATGGGAGCTTTTCGGAGTGAATCGGGATAATTACTTAACCCGGATCCGCGAAGGCATGGCTTATGACCCGCGCTTCGAGCAGGGGAACATGCCGGTCCAACGATTCATTAAAAAATAGAATCCGAATTGTTGGACCGTTCAAACCGCCCCCTCCTTCATCCTCCTCCGCGCGCGGGGGAGGAAGAGGTGGGGGAGATCAGCTTAATCTACGAGCAATCAGCTTTCCGCCTTGATGTACTTACCCATTTCTTTCAAAGTCTCCGGCGTCTGATTGAGCAGTGCGGTGAAATCTTTCTGCACCTGCTCGTGAGAAATATACTGCATATCGATTTTCGCTTTTTTGGCTTCCGCTAACAGTTCTGGATCCTTGAGCGCTTTGGCAATCGCGTCGCGCAAGAGCGCCACGCGATCCGCCGGGGTGTTCGGCGCGGCCGCGAAAGCGCGGCCGATCGCCAGCGGCAGGGCCTTGATCGACATCAAGGACTTTCCGAGCGGGCTCGTTGCCAAATCCTCGTCCACCGGCAGGTTATCAAATCCCGGCACCGCCACCCGTCCGCGGACGAGCGGTCGGACCGCGCCGCGGTCGGCGGCGAGCTTGATCGTTGTCCCGAGCGCCGACCAGGCGTCGACTTCCTTGCGCTCGATGGCCAGCAGAACGTCGCTGTTGGCCGGGTAGCCGGAGACCAGTTTTAACTTGAGACCGGCGAATTCCTTCAGGAGCAAAGGAAAGTCGTGCGCGTTAGACCCCGGCCCGGTGGTGCCGGCGACCAGCTCTTTGTCGGCCTTTTTTAGCTCATCGAAACTCTTGTAAGGCAGATCCGAGCGAATGGAGAACATCACGCCATCGGCACCCGAAGAGCCGAGCCACTGAAACTTGCGCACGTCGAAGCGCACCTGTTCGACTTTCGAAAGCTGCGCGATGGCGACATTGGGATTTGCCGCGAGGATCGTCAAGCCATCCGGCTTGGAGATGTTGAAAACGTTATTGGTCGCAAGCAGATGCGCCGCGCCGGGCATATGCTGCACGATGACAGCCGGTTTGCCCGGAAGATATTTTCCCAGGTGGTGCGCGACCACTTGCGCGGCAATCTCGAGGCTGCCACTTTTCGCTCCGATCAAGACAGTAATGGTTTTCCCTTCATAAAAGTTGGCTTGTCCCCAAAGCGGTCCGACCGAAAAAATCATCCACGCTACACCGCCGAGTGCTTTAAACATCCACGTCTTTTTCATTTCTGCCTCCTGTTATGGATCTTTTAGACGAACAAAAACCGTCCGGCATGGCGCCCCGCAAGGCATTTCATCGTGTGAGCGCCCGCGCAAAGGTAAATGATTGGGGGTA
>DASXSW010000251.1:0-5410 GCA_036505755.1 Binatia bacterium
CTGGACTCAAGAGAACCAATCGGATGTCATCGTCGTCACGGAAATGGTTTATTCCAAAGTCAGTTTCCGGCCGACCCGCTGGGTTCTCGCGGTACCGCACGAATCGCCGATCAAAACAATTGAAGATCTCAAAGGCAAACGGGTCGCCACGGAAATGGTCAACTTTACCAAGCGCTATTTCGCGGAGCGAAACATTCCGCTGGACGTGGAGTTTTCCTGGGGGGCCACAGAGGCCAAGGCGGCTGAAGGTTTGGTAGACGCGATTGTCGAAGTCACCGAGACCGGCACGACGATTCGCGCGCACGGCCTAAGAATCGTCGCCGACCTGATGGAAAGTTGTCCGCAGCTAATCGCCAACAAAAATGCCTGGCAGGACCCGTGGAAGCGTGAAAAGCTCGAACAGATCAAGCTCCTGCTTCAAGGCGCGCTGTCCGCGGAAGCAAAAGTCGGGATCAAGTTGAACGTGGCGGAAGCAGACTTGGAGAAAGTCGTCGAGCTCATTCCGAGCATCACCGCGCCCACGGTGGCGACGCTCTATCCGTCGGCAACCTTGAAGGGCGTCAAGTGGTTTTCCGTGGAGAGCGTCATCGACGAACGGCAGGTGCGCGATCTGATTCCCAGACTGATTCAAAACGGCGCGGTGGGAATTATCGAGTATCCGCTCAATAAGATTATTTGAACAATAAATATAGGTAGGGGCAAGGCGTGCCTGCCCCTACATTCTTGCGGCCTGTTGCCTCTCGCCTCGCCCATCCCGCCAGAGAAAATAATCTTTGGCGATTTCCGGAAAGAGCGCGTATGTGATTACATCTTCTTCGCTGCTCGCGAAGCTCGCGGCATCTCTACGTGCTTGCTCCAACCCGGGCTTTAGAAGATCTGCCGGCCGGCACGTGATCGGTTCTTTCTTGCCAAGAACCTTCTTTTTCACCTCTTCGCTCACCGGAGCGGGCGGTTCGCCGTAAAGGCCCATCAGGTAGTTGCGCGTCTCCGTGGCGACGACGGAATAACGTTTACCTGTCATCACATTGAGCGCCGCCTGCGAGCCGACGATCTGACTGGTCGGCGTCACCAGCGGCGGATAACCCAGATCTTTTCGAACGTGCGGCATCTCGGCCAGCACGGCCTCGAGTTTGTCCTCCGCCTTCTGCTGGCGCAGTTGAGCGACTAAATTGGACAGCATGCCGCCGGGAATCTGCGAGGTCAGCACATCGGTCTTGATCTGATTATTGACCGGGCTCTCGAACTCCGCGTAATTCCGCCTCACGTCATGAAAGTATTCGGCAATCTTGCTCAGTTTGCCCAAGTCCAGGCCGGTATCATGGGGCGTGTCTTTAAGGGCCGCGACGAACTGCTCCGTCGCCGGTTGCGAGGTACCTTGAGAGAACGGCGCGATGGCCGTATCGATAATATCGGCGCCGGCCTCGATCGCCATCATGTAACTCATCGGCGCCAAACCAGCCGTGCAATGGGAGTGGAGATGGAGCGGCAACGAGATGCGCGATTTAATTTTTTTGATGATCTCGTAGGCGGCATAAGGGGCAAGCATGCCGCCCATGTCCTTCAGACAGATAATCTGCGAGCCCATATCAGCGAGCTTCTCGGCCAGGCGCAAGAAATAATCGGCGGAATGAACCGGGCTGACGGTATAACACACCGTTCCTTCCACTAACTTGCCCGTCTTGAGCGCCGCCTCGATGGCGGTTTTCATATTGCGGATATCGTTCATGGCATCGAAAATCCGAAAAACATCGATACCATTCGCCGCGGCGCGGCTCACGAAGGCCTCGACAATGTCATCGGGATAGTTGTGATAACCAACGACGTTTTGTCCGCGCAGGAGCATCTGAAAACGAGTCTTGGGCATCGCCGCTCGCAGTTTGCGCAAACGCTCCCAGGGACATTCTTTGAGGTAGCGCAAAGTCGCATCAAAGGTCGCGCCGCCCCACGTCTCCAGCGACCAGTAGCCGATGTCATCCAGTCGGGCGGCGATCGGCAGCATGTCCTCCGTACGCATTCGAGTCGCCACCAAACACTGGTGCGCGTCGCGCAGCACCGTCTCCATGATGTGAATTTTTCCTGCCATGCTTGAGCTCCCTCCCCTATGAGCTAGTGTCCCGACCCAGAAGTTCGCAACATAATTCCCCTCTCCCACCGCCCAAAAATTTCCCCTTCCCCTTTTTTCCAAAGAGGGGTTAGAGTCTTGGAGCGAAACTTCCCCCTTTAAAAAAGGGGGATAGAGGGGGATTTGAGTGCGGTTTCAACCATTGCTATGGTTTGGAGTTTTTAGCATGCTGTCGAAGCATTCCGAACATTTTTCAGCAAACTGCTACTCGTAAAGCTCGCTTTGCTTCTCTTCCAAGCGCGCCTTCTCTTCGGCATCGATCACATAGACGCCATTCACTTTCTTGATCTTCGTTATGTCATAGAAATATTCGGACATGTTCAGGCCGTCGTCGAATTCATACATCTTGATGGCGTCCCACGGACAGATTTTCTTGTCCAGCCGATCTTCCGATTCCGTGCCGATTAGCTCAAGCTGAAATTTCTTCGGAACCTCTTCCTTCTCAAGCGGCCTCTTGGAACTATCGTAATATCTACCCGCATACTCGTGGAAGATTTCCCCGGTTTCCTTGTGCCGATGGATCTTGGTCAAATCGTCGCTGAAACACATCTGACAGCCGATGCACTTGTCGTTATCGACCCAGACTCGATAGGGCTTTAGTCCGCCACCGGGCATTTCTTCATAAAGTAAATTGATACAGTCGTCCACCGGACAGTGGGCTTCGCATATCGGCGAGCCGGCGCAGCTCGAACAGTTTTCATCCATCACTGCCAGGAGCGCCGTGCCTTTGCGCTTTTTCGCTTCAGCCATTCGCTTCCGTCCTCGCTTTCTTAAATCGTCCCCCAAGGGCTAGAGCGATCGCGATCGATAATAATATCCACCAAAATCGGATCAGCCCAAGGCGCCCCCAGTCAAGCCAATAAACAAAATTGGGCGATCGTGAATTAAGCTGCGCCAAGACTCTTTGGGCGCCGGCATAGTCACGGTCATTTTCCAGAACCCGCGCCAGACCCTGGAGCGCGCCTTGATCTTGAGGATCGATTTTCAGCGCTTCCTCAAAATCGCGGCGGGCGTCCGCCCATTTATTTTGTTCGACGAAAATGCCTCCGCGCGTGGTTATCGCAGAGGCGAAATCTGGCTTTCGCTCCAGCGCTTTGTTCAAACTGACAATCGCTTCGTTTAGTTCACCTTTTTTCTTTTGAGCAACCGCCAAATTGCTATACGCTTCGGGCAGATCGGGCCGTAGCTCGATCACTTTCGAGTATTCCTTGATCGCCGCATCGGCATCACCGCGAACCTCTAACTCGACGTAACCAAGCAGAGTTCTCGCCTCAATGTGATTCGGATCAATATCGATGGCTTTTTTAATTGCCGACAGCGCCGCCCGCGGATCGCGCAATCGCAACAGCGACATACCTACGAACAAGTGCAAGTCCGGTTCATTGGGATACTGTTTGAGAAGCTCCTCGAATTCGGTCTTGGCTTCGGCCGTCTTGCCTTGGCGCAGATCGTTCCGCGCTTGTACCCACCGCTTATCGTGTTCTAATGGAGACGTTGAATCCGCAGCGGAAGAAAAACCAATCCCCACGAGGACGGCCAACGCAGTCAGCCATGCCCGCAGCATCTATTTCCACATTTCATTGGGGATCTCGTCCTCTTTGCCTTCTTCAATCAACTTGTCATTTTTGAACGCTTCGCGCAGTCCCAGCCAAGTGAAGAAGATGACGAGAATCAACATCGCGACAATCGGAATATTGTCGGGCTTGGTGACAATTTCGAGAAAGTTATGCAATCCGCTTGCTTCTTCCATAAGCTCCTAAGCGCCCGTAAAATCGCTATTCTTATAACCAGTAACTAGAAAATACCTGAATAATGTCAATCAAACAACCGCCCCACGGGTTTCGTCTCGAACGAGCTTGTAGGGGCGACCCCCCGTGGTCGCCCGAAGCAGGGCAAGCACAAGGCCTTGCTCTACATTGACGCAGCACTTCTATTTATTATTGATGGTGATGGCCGCGGCCATGCTCGCTTTGACGAAAGATTAACGACTTGATTACGACCGGCACAGCCTTGGCGTCCGGCAACTCCTGCCCGATGTCGATGAAATCGAAGTCTTTAAGGTCGATCCCATCGATCGAGATAATTCCGGCGCCCGGAACGAGTTCCCGTTCAATAATATTGCCCATGAGTTTCGCAATGTCGGCATCGAAAACTAGAACCAGCGGCTGGCCGTGGTCGATGTGCGGTTTCATCGCGCCGACCAAACCTTCGGCGAGGGTGCGAATCAGCGGATAAGACGGCCCGAGCTCCCAATGAAGCGCCAAAGCCACGGTCCGTTCGGTGTCGGTCGCGTCGAAACGTTGCAATGCTCTTTCCACCGACTGCTTGATCTCGGTAGCGCGGATCGCTTCGGTTTGCTCGAATTGTGGCGTCACGACCTGCAAATTGCGCAGCGGCAGCAAGTCCGGATGAGACAGATAAATGGTATTGCCGCTCACTTGCACGGTGTACTGGGAGGCGCCGATCACGGTTGCGCGAATACGCACCTCCGCAGGGCGCAGCGGAACGTTGCCGCCGCCAAGTTGATTCGCGCGCGCCCGCACGCGCCTTCCTAATTGAATCCCCAGGTCTCCCAAGTTGCGCTTTTCATAACCGTAAACGAATTCGGACACCCCGCCGGAGAACATGACGGCGTGGATCTGATCTTTAAAATCCAGATTAGGCGTCAGCAAAAGATCCTTCACCTGAGGCGAAAGCTGGCCGCGCTCCATCACGGCGAAGAGCGAATCGCACAGCACTCTGGAAAACTTTTCTTTGTCGTCCTCACTCATGACGTCGCCGAGACGCAGACTGACGCCCGCCATCTTGGCAATCTTGAGAGCCGTGTCCTCCAAACGGTTGATGACGCCGTTCTCGTCCATCGCCACCAGCCGCGCTCCGACTTCAACGGCACAGCTATCGATGACTTTGCCGCTTTGGACAATGGCGATCTTGCTCGTGCCGCCGCCGACGTCGACGTTCATCACGGTAAAATCGCCGCCCTCGTGGTACGTCATGTGCACCGCGCCGGAGCCATAGGCGGCGAGAATCGCTTCGAGATTATGCCCGGCGGTGGCGCAGACGAATTTTCCCGCCTCCGCCGAAAACAGCGCGGAGATGGCTTCGGCGTTTTTCTTCTTTGTCGCCTCACCGGTGACGATGAGCGCGCCGGTGTCGATATCCTCCGGCGTCAGGTTGGCGTTGCGATAAGCCTCATGGATGAAATCGCCGAGCTTGTTGGTATCGATGGTGGTCTTATCGACGTAAGGGGTCAAAAGAATCGGCGATTCGTGGATGATCTCGCGATTG
>DASXSW010000252.1:0-36770 GCA_036505755.1 Binatia bacterium
CCTTGGCTGTGTCGCCGGGCCGAGTCCGGGCGGCGCGCAAAATCTCGGTTCGGCCCGTTATGTGATACTTGTGCGGCACGCGGAACGAGATTGGCACGGAGAAGATCCGCCGCTCACGGCGGCGGGGGAAGCTCGAGCCCAAGCACTCGCCGCAACGCTTCGCGACGCAGGGGTAACGGCAATCATCACCACTCAATGGCGACGCACCCGAGACACAGCCAGGCCACTGGCGAGTTTACTGAGAATCACGCCGGAAGTGGTTCCAGTCTACGAAGGAAAATCTCTCGAGAATATGCAGGAATTCGCCGCCGCGGTGCGACGGCATAAAGATGAGACGGTGCTAGTCGTCGGCCACATCACGGTTACCGGCGTGATTGGTGTACTGGGCGGCCCGCGCTTACCCACCATCTGCGAGAATGTTTTCTCGGACCTGTTCTTTTTTGCGCCGGCCGCTGGCGAGGATGGCCTCGTGCGCTTACGCTACGGCGCGCCCGAAGATATCTCGCGCAATTGCAAATAAATTTCGGACTTGATCCGATCCTCAAGCCGTCGGCGCACTTTCAACTTCGGATGACGAGCTCGTTCTCGATTGCCAGCGGAAGATGATCAATCCCAGTGCGATGCCGCCAATGCTGACGTATCTCGTAGCATCATCGGACAATGCGATGCTGGCTAGACATAGCGCGATGGGCGGAATGCTGATGGCAACGACGCCGGCAGTGCCAAACGGGACTCGAAAGGGACGGGGAAGCTCCGGAGCCCGTATTCGCAACCAGATCAGCGCGGCAAATTCCAAAATCAGCGCCGCCGCATAGAGAAACATGTCGACTTCGATCAGGTCCTGGAAAGAAAACGGGATCAACAGGGAGACGCCGATGCTGTTGAACAAAATTGCCGGCCACGGGGTGCCATAACGTGGATGCAATCGACGCAGCGGTTGCGGCAACATATGGCGCTCCGCCATGGCGAATGGTACCCGCGCGGACGTGCAAAGCAGTGCGTTGAGCAATCCCGCGGCGCTGACCACGCCCGCGATCGTGAGCCAAGATCCGAGCCACGGACCGCCGATCTGCGCGGCGACTTTGGGAAAATAACCTTCCTTCCACGCAGTCCAATTGGCATCGACGCCGACGCCAACAGCCACCGGGAACAAATAAACGGCCGATACCGACAATACGGTAAAAATCATCGCGCGCGGATAGTTTCGGTTCGGGTTGGCGACCTCCGCGGCGCAGCAGCCCGCGTTATCCCAACCCGAGGTATTCCAAAGCAAGACGCTACAAAGCAGCGCCCAGTCGATCGCGTCCGTGCTCTTGAACCAGTTCGATACCTGGACCTGCGGTGTGCCGAAGGCGACCATGACTCCGAAGGGCGCGAGCACGATGAACAGAAAGACGATCGAGCTCAAACCGACCAAACGAATACCACGCACATTCAGCCAGGTAATCAGGCTGATCATGGCGGTACCGATTAGCCAACGCTCCATGGGCGACATGTCGCCGCGCAGGTAAGCGAGATAATCGACGAACATGACAGGATAAAGCGCGTTGTCAGCGAAACTACAGAGCCAGCTTAGCCAGCCTTCTTGAAAGCCCCAAAAACGTCCGAAGGCTTTTTCGACCCAAACCACGTAGCCGCCGTCTTCGGGCATTGCGGTTGACAACTCGGCGGTCATCAGCGCGGTAGGAAAACTCCAGAGCCAGGGCAGAATGAGGATTCCTAAAAGAACGACGAACGGTCCGCCGGCGCCGATCGCGTCTTCCAATCCGTAAGCACCTCCGGCCACGCAAAAGAACGTCAGCGCAATCAGGCCGGGGAGATTGAGTCCGCGGCGTAGGGCGTGAGAAGAGGGTTGATTCGCTCGCGCAGCAAAGGTCGGCATGGGAAACGGTTGCGATACTTAGAATGCGAATGGCGGAGCATATCGATCCGCCCGTAGCCTTGTCAATTGCGCGAGTCGCTTTGACTGGGGCGAAGATCGCTTTGTCGGTTGCGAGTAAAACTGCTAGACTCCCCGCTAAATTCTCCCTATGTCCGAAGCAGCACAGAATCTGCCATGAGCCCATCCACACAGCAGCCAAAGCGGTCATTTCAACAAATGAAGACCAGAGTCTTCGATCAATTTCTCGATAGCGAGCTTTCGGAACTGAAGCAGTTTAGGCGGTTGGTGCATTCCTCCGTCAAGATCGCGCTCATGGTCGGCCGCGATTTTTTTCAAAACCTGGTGAAACTCCAGGCGATGGCTTTAGCCTTCAAGACGCTGCTCTCTCTCGCACCGCTATTGGCAGTCGTTTTTTCACTGCTTAAAGCGTTTGGCGTGCACAATCGCATCGAACCGGCCTTGGCCGAAGCGCTCGCGCCACTCGGCGAAAAGGGCGTAGAGATCACCGAGCATCTGATTGGCTTTGTCGACAAGATGAAGGCAGGAGCGCTCGGCAGCGTCGGATTGGTCACGTTGTTCGTTACCGTTTTGTCGTTGATGGGAACGATCGAAGAGGCTTTCAATCATATCTGGCGCGTCAAGGCGCCAAGAAAACTGATGCGTAAGTTCAGCGATTACTTAAGTGCCGTGCTCGTCGGCCCGGTGCTGGTTTTTGCCGCAGTCACGATTACGGCGACTCTACAAAACAATTTGATCGTACAGGCGCTGCTTTCGCTGCAGGCGCTTGGCACAGTGATTTTGATATTACTACGACTGGTGCCTTATCTGACGCTGTGGGGCGCTTTTACCTTTGTCTACATCTTTATACCGAACACGCGGGTCAAACTTCAGTCCGCGCTGGTCGGCGGCTTGGTGGCCGCGGTGCTTTGGCAAACCGTCGGTTGGGGCTTTGCGGTCTTCGTCGCTTCGTCGACCCGTTATTACGCGATTTATTCGAGTTTTGCGATTCTGTTGCTTTTTCTTCTCTGGCTCCACATCGGCTGGGTGATTGTATTACTGGGCGCGCAAGTGACGTACGCGCATCAGAATATTCATGTTTTCCAAGGCGATCGAGAGCTGCTGGCGCAGAGCCCGGCGGGCCGCGAGAAGCTCGCGCTGCATCTGATGCTGCTCGTCGGGCGCAATTTTTACCATGGGATCGACCCGATGAGCGTGTCCGAGTTGGCTGCTCATTTACGCTTGTCCGCAGGTATGGTCAAAGAATTTATGGAGATGTTCGCACAAGCCAAATTGGTCTTGCCGTTGGCCGATGAGGAGACGTTTGTGTTAGCCCGCGATCCTGAAACGATCGGCGTCAAGGAAATCCTGGATTGTGTGAGGAACTCCGGAAGAAAAGTAAAACTTCAAGGCGAGCGAAGCCGAGAGGAAAGCGAGATCAACGGGCTGCTTCTCGATCTCGATCAGTCCAGCACCAAGATCCTCGAAGGGAAGCATTTGCAGTGGCTTATTCTTCGCCTTAGTCCACCGAACGGGCGACGCTGAAGTTCGCTGACTGTCTCAGCGGTTGCGGAAGAGTTGTTTGAAAAAGGAACTGAAACCTTTGTCGATTTTTTGTGGCAATCCGGTCTCGGCAATCTTTTGAGCATTCAAATTGACCGAAGGATTTTCCACTGGTCCGGTCACTTTCAACGGCACAACGACGCGGCCGTGGCTGTCTTTGAAGAATGTCGACGCGTGTCCGCGGCCGACGCGGGCCGATGCTTGAGGCGATAGGCTGGTATCGATAGCCAGATTCAGCGTCGGTTGGTCTATGGTCATGGTGCCGTTTCCGTTCACTTCCAACTGCGGATTCACCAAGTAGAGTCGAGTGAATTCAGCGAAGCCGCCGCCGATAATGAAGTCTGCCTCCATCGTGCGAAACGTTGTGGCTTCGCGCCGTTCGTCCTTCGACAGGCCGATCATGCCCGTAACCCGCTGGATCTTATTGATCAAATCGACATTGGTGAGCTCGCCGTCGCGGGCGACGAGTTTGCCGTTGCCCTGCAACCGTTTGCTGACCGATCCAACGCCGAGCGGCAGGCGGATGGAAACTTCACCGCTCAAGTTACCTTTCAATGCGCGCTTGCCGTTAACCTGGACGCCTTTGAATAGCCCGCGAATCTGCGTGACGAGGCTGTTCGACGGACCGCTGACATTCATGTATAGGCCCATAGGACCGGAAATTTCAGTGTCGCGTGGCGCCAAGTTGAAAACGAACAGGATCTGGAAAATGGGTTGAGCATCGACATTGTCGCTCCGCAAATCCAGCTGGACCCGCGGAGTCGTAAAGAGGTTGCTGATATTGCCTTGCACAGGAAAGGTCAGATCTTGGATCTTAAGACGGTTATTCTTGAGCTCGAGAAGCGCTTTTTCTTCTTGATAGGAAAGCTCTCCTTTCAGCGAGATTGTGCGCAGCCCTGGATAGCTAAAAGCCGCTTCAAACGGGAAGGGTGCTTCGCCCGAAAATTCCTTCACCGAGAGGTCGATGCCTCGTATAACAACCGGCGTTTGACCTTTGGTAGTGACATTGAGTTGTCCGTCTCGGATGCGCATGCTGCTCGGGATCACCAGCGGCGCGGGCGAGGCCTCGGGTGCCCTTGTTCCCTCGGATCGCTTTCTCGCTTCGCGGCGGGCGTGGGCCGCAGTTTTCTTATTGCCGATATCGGCATAGTTGAATGTACCGTCGGGTTGTTTGAGCAGATTGAAAACCGGTTTGTCGAGAACCAGCTCGGTGACTTCGAAGCGGCCCCTCAAGAGCGGCAAGAACTTAACTCGTAGCTGGACCTGCTGCGCGGAGAAAAAAGTATTGTCTGCAAATGCCGGATTATCGGAGACTCTTAGCTTCGACATGCGGATCGAAGGCGTGGGCACGAGGCTGAGCCGGACTTCGCCGACATCCACGCGCCGGTTAAGCGCTTCCTCGACAAGGGGCAAGTAGGTGCGTTTGAACAGTCCCAAGTCAACGAAGTGCGGCACGACCAAGATCGCCGTGATCAAAAGCCCGACTGCCGCCGCGCTGATCCACGCCGCCTTTTTGATTTTGTACAACCACGACGGCAGGGTTAGAGCTGGCGATGATACGACTTCTTCAGGCATGCTTTACACCGTTTATATTATACGCGATCGAGCAGCGTTGCGAAATGAACAGTAGCGTCCTCACGGGCTTAGACGATGCCCCCTTCTCGTTGTCCATGATTGCGACTGCCTTTCTTATCATGCAGCCAACATCATTCAAGGCTCAGCTACATGTATCAGTTCGACATTTCTCATTGACGGCGCCTCAACCAAGCAAAATCAACCGAAAATTGCACATCCCAGCACTCGAACAGTGGCGGGGGGAACGGCTATTTGTTAGCATAGCGGCCTCTGAAGGGTCAGCATCGACTTGGAACTCGCACTGGAAATCCTACCGCAAGTCCTATTGGATGGCGTCGTTTTAGGATTCATGTACGCCCTGATCGCCTTGGGCTACACGATGGTCTACGGTGTTTTGGAGTTCATCAACTTCGCCCACAGCGAGATCTTTGTGCTCGGCGCCTTCGTCGGGGTCGAAGTCTTGTTGCTGCTGGAGAGCGCAGGGCAATTGGCCACACTTCATCCGGCGATGATACTGCTGCTGGTCATTGTCACCGGAATGGTCGTTAGCGGAGTTGCGGCCATGGCGCTGGAGCGCGTCGCCTATCGTCCGCTACTGGGCGGTCCTCGTCTCGTCGCGCTGATCTCGGCGATCGGCGCGTCTTTTTTTCTGCAAGACGGTCTGCGACTTTTCGAAAGCCTATGGCGCAACACGTTTTACCTGAACTATCCGAGCGTGGAATTTTTCGACCGTAATTTGCCCGTGACCGCAAACCTGGTCATCCCGGTGAAGTCACTGCTGGTCATTGTCACCGCATTGCTGACTTTGGCAGGGCTCTACTTTTTCGTCAACCACACTAAGTTGGGCACGGCGATTCGCGCCGTGGCGCAGGACCCGGACACGGCGTCGCTCATGGGTGTGCCGGTGAACCGGGTGATTGCGCTGACGTTTTTCGTCGGCGGCGCCCTGGGCGGACTCGCCGGAGTGCTGTTCGGCATTCATTACAGTTTGGTCAATCCCTATAGTGGATTTGTCCCGGGCATGAAGGCTTTCACCGCCGCGGTGCTTGGCGGTATCGGCAATATTCCCGGCGCCGTGTTGGGCGGCATGATGCTCGGGCTGTTGGAAGCGTTCGCGGCTTCTTATCTTTCCATAATGACCGACGGCGCGTTTGGCGCCGAGTACAAGGACGTTGTCGCGTTCTTAGTCTTAATCCTGATCTTGATCTTTCGTCCCAAAGGATTGCTCGGCGAAACGGTGCGTGAGGGCAAGGCGTGAAGAGCGTCGGTGTGATGATTGGATTGTTGGCAGCGATCCTGTCGAGCTTTTTGCTTGCGATATGGTTTCCCCAGTCCCTGTTCGCCTTCCTTCTATTCGAAGCTTCGCTGATCGCTATTTACTATTCATCGATCCAGCGCAAAGTGAAGTTATGGCTAGGTGCTCTTGTATTGCTCTGGCTGATGCCGATCTTGGGTTTCATCAATGGTTATTACCTGGAAGTGGCCATCCAGATCGGCATCTTTGTCGCTCTGGCGTTGGGATTGAACATCGTCGTCGGCTTCGTCGGCTTGCTCAATCTCGGCTTCGTCGCTTTTTACGCCATTGGCGCTTATCTGTGGGCGATCTTCGGTTCGCCCCAAGCGAACCAATTTATCGCCGGCGGTCTGTTTCCGCTCTCGCCCAACTGGTTTTTTGTCTTCCTTCTGCTCAGCATCGTCGTCGGCGCGTTGACGGGTACGCTCTTGGGTTTGCCGGTGCTGCGCTTGCGCGGTGACTATCTCGCGATCGTCACATTGGGCTTCGCCGAAGTCGTGCGCGCGCTGGTCAACAATTTAGACAAACCGGTGAATCTGACCAATGGTCCGAGAGGAATCAGTCCAATAACCAAACCGCCGCTGTTCTTTCAGCCGGTGTTGGAATTCATCGGCGTGAAGTTTTCCGAAGCTCAGCTTTATCCGCTTTATTTTTATTTTCTAATTTTGCTGATGGTATGCGTCATCGTTTTAGTTACGCGACGGTTAGAAGATTCCCGTATCGGGCGGGCGTGGAAGGCGATTCGTGAAGACGAAGTCGCCGCCGCTGCGATGGGCGTGCCCGTTGTGCGGATGAAACTTCTCGGCTTTGCCGTCGGCGCATCCTTCGCTTCCGCGGTCGGTGTGCTATTTGCCGCCAAGCAGGTCTTTATCAATCCGGAGAGTTTCACCTTCATGGAATCCATCGGCGTCCTGGCGATGGTTATTCTGGGCGGCATGGGTTCTATCCCGGGCGCGGTTCTCGGCGCAACCGGCGTCACGGTTTTGAACCTGCAATTGCTCAAAGGCTTGTCGCTTTGGCTCAATGGTCTGCGCCAATCGGGCGCCGTGCTGTCGGTTCCATGGCTCGGCAGTTATTCTTTGAGCCAGTTGCCGGCACAGTTTGAGCCGGCGAAGTACGAGCGCATGGTATTCGGCTTGATTTTGATTCTGATGATGATCTTTCGTCCCCAGGGCATCTTGCCGCCGCGCCGGGAGCCAAGAAAGTAATATGGCATTGCTCGAACTCCGCGGCGTTTCGAAACGCTTCGGCGGCTTGCAGGCACTCACGCGCGTGAGCATGGAGTTGGAGGAGGGCATGATCGCCTCGCTCATCGGTCCCAACGGCGCCGGCAAAACCACGCTCTTCAATGCCTTGACGGGAATCTACCGGCCGGACGAAGGCGAAATGCGCTTTCTCGATCGTTCACTCGTCGGGTTAAAGCCCGAGAGAATCACCAGCGCCGGCATCAGCCGGACATTTCAAAACATTCGCTTGTTTTCGCACATGACCGTGTTGGACAACGTACTGGTGGGCATGCACGCGCGGCTAAAAACAAGTTTGCCGGCAATTTTGTTGAGCCTCCAAGGAGTTCATGAAAAGGAAAAAGGCGCACAGCACAGGGCGATGGAGCTGATTGAGCTCACTGGACTCAGCGGTCGGGAGAATGAATGGGCGCATCAATTGTCTTATGGCGAACAGCGCCGCTTGGAAATTGCCCGTGCCCTGGCCGCCGAACCAAAGCTCCTGCTGCTCGACGAGCCAACCGCAGGGATGAATAGGTCGGAAGCGCAATCGCTCATGACGCTCTTCAAAGAACTGCTAGGAAGATACGTCAAAGCGATTTTACTGATCGAACACAACATGCGGGTGGTCATGGGAATTTCAGATTGCGTCCATGTGTTGGATTACGGCGAAAAAATTGCCGAGGGCCGTCCCGAGGAAGTGCGCCAGGATCCGCGCGTCATCGAAGCCTATCTCGGACAGGGATCGTGGGTGGAGCATGCTCGAAGTTAACGACATCCACGTTTACTACGATACTATCCATGCGCTGAAAGGCGTGTCCTTTTCGATCGAAACAGGCGAAATGGTTACGCTTCTGGGCGCCAACGGCGCGGGCAAAACCACCACGCTGAAAACGCTTTCCGGACTACTACGACCCACGCGAGGGTCCATCGAACTCGAAGGAGCGATGCTCGAGAACATCGAGGCCCATGAGATCGTTCGCCGCGGCGTCGCTCATGCGCCAGAGGGCAGAAGAGTTTTTCCGCGCTTTACCGTGCTGGAAAATCTTAAAATCGGGGGTTACACGCGCGACAAGCGCGCGCTCGGCGCGGAGCTGGATTTCGTTTTTCAAATGTTTCCACGACTGAAAGAGCGACAAAAACAGTATGCCGGCACGCTTTCGGGCGGCGAGCAGCAGATGCTCGCCATCGGCCGGGCGCTCATGGCCAAGCCAAAACTTTTGCTTCTCGACGAACCTTCCATGGGCCTTGCGCCGAAGATCGTCGAGCAGATCCTCGAAACCATACGCACCATCAACAAAGCCGGCGTGACCGTGTTGCTGGTCGAACAGAACGCTGTCATGGCGCTGGCTATTTCGCATCGAGGGTACGTCTTAGAGACTGGTGAGGTGATTCTCAAGGGAACCTCCAGCGAGCTGGCCGGGAACGATTTAGTCCGACAAGCTTACCTGGGCGGATAGTTAAAGACCGAGTCGTCTTTAAACACCGACAGCGAAAAGTTAAACTACGATCCAATGCAATACCAAACTCGACAGATCATGTTCGGTGGCGGCAGCGTGACGGCGGCGGTCAAGTTTTTGCTGATCGCCAACGTTGCCGTGTTTGCCATTCAAACAATCGTGGGTGTTAGCGTGGATTACCAGCTCGCTTACTATTTTGGTCTGGTGCCGCCGCTGGTATTACACGAATTCTATCTCTGGCAACTTTTCACCTACCAGTTTCTCCACGGCGGGTTGTTTCATCTATTGTTCAATATGCTGGCGGTCTGGATGTTCGGCTGCGATCTGGAGCGGCGCTGGGGAAGCAGTTTTTTTCTGCGCTATTACTTTATTACTGTTATCGGCGGCGGCATCCTCAATACCCTCTTCCTACCCAACCAGATGGGACCGAGCATCGGCGCGTCAGCGGGAGTCTATGGTATTCTGCTGGCTTACGGTCTCATCTATCCTAACCGAATCGTCTATTTTTATTTTCTGTTTCCGATCAAGATGAAACACTTCGTATGGATCATCGGGGCGATCGCGCTCTATTCGTCGATCACAGCAGGACAGAGCGGTATCGCACACTTAGCCCATCTCGGCGGTATGGTTTTCGGTTACCTTTATCTCCGCGGCGGCAATCCCTGGGACCGAATCAAAGACTACCTCGACCGCCGCCGCCTCGCCCGCCTCAAACGCCGCTTCCAGGTTTATCCCGGCGGCAAAGACGACGACTCCGGGCCGACGGTGCACTAAGAACTTTAACGTCTTCTCCGAAACCCTCCGTCCGTTCGACTAAAGTTTTTCCCACGAAATTAGAAAGACCCCTATGATCACCAGACCTATCGCGCCGATCTTGCGCCGCGTGAGTTGCTCGACACCTTTCAGAAACAACGCGGAGAGCGGCAGGATGAAAAGCGAAGAGCCGTTGATGAGCGGCGACATGAGGGAAACGCGCTCCATGCTGAGGGCGGTGTAGGCGAAGACATACGAAAGAAAGTTCATGAATCCGGCGACGGCAAAGAGCCCAAAGCCGCGCCGTACCGATTTGCCAAGCGGCTGTTTTTTCTCAAACGCGAGATAGATGATAGACATCGTAACGAACGAGGTGGTCGCCGCAATCGCGGCGCCCACGATCGGCGAATCGATGTGCAATAGGCCGAAGCGCACCATGTTGTCGCGGGCGGCGAACAGAAAAGCAGAAGTAAGCGGGAACAGGAGATCACGCGTGCGCCAGGTCTTGGTGGCACCCTTCCAAGACAGAGCGATGATGCCGGAGACAATGGAAAGTGTGCCGAGAAGATTGGTCACGGTGGGTCGTTCTTGCAGAAATGCAATGGCGAAGAAGGTGGCGAAAAGTGGTGTGCTGTTGGTTAAACACGACGTTATGGATGCGCCGAGTCGCTCCATTCCTTTGAACATGAAAAAACGCGCGACGCCGGGAACGAAAATGCCGACCAAAACGAAAATGAGATTGGCGGACGTCCCAAGGTCGATGCTGTCGACGAAGAGCACGACGTAAAGCCAAAGAAACAGCGCGTTGACGCCTAGGTTGGTCAGCAAGCCGCGAAAATAGTCGATTGCCAGCACTCCCCGGTTGATGAGGATCATGGACGCGGCGAACCAAAAGGAAGCAAAGAGGCCAAGGATGATGGCGAGCATGGGACGTTTTGGCCGACCTTATCCCGCGACGGCTGCCGGTTCAAATCATTCGGTTTCCTCTCGGATCTAACTCAGTCGCTGTTGGCAAGCCGGACGGTCAGAAAGATTCACAAAACTTGAATTTGTCGTCTCATGGGTAAATTCACCCTGCCAGTGAGTCGGACGCAGTCGAAGCGAGGCGCGCTGGTGTTTCATTGCGAGGGTTCGTAAGCCGCGTTGGCCTGCTCACCATTTTGTCGGGACACACAAAATTCCCCTCGATGTGGCGTCCTCTCCTTGTCCTGACAGCGCGGAGACTTGTATTTTTCGGCATACTGAGGTTTTCGTAGCGACAGTACCCGCACAAGTCTTTTCATCCTTCTTCTAAATGTAACTCGGCTGCCTTTGCGTGGCTGGGTCGATGTGTTACGTATGTGAGGCTACCGCTTTTCACAACACGGCTGGAACCCGCAACCCATGCCAGAAAAGAATTTCACACCTTCTGAGCTCTACGAAGCCTGGCCCGTGCTTTCGTTGGAAGAACGCGTCGAAGGATTCGAATATTTAGCACGGGACGATGCTGACGACTTTTTCTTGCAGCTGAACGCGCGCGATCGCGCTGCACTTCTGCTCGCCCTTCCGTTGGGCGAACGGCGCTTGTGGATGCGACTGCTCGCGCCGGATGACGCCGCCGACCTGATTCAAGAAGTTCCAGTTGAAGAACGCGACAATATGCTTTCATTACTTGACGAGGCGACGCGGCGGGAAGTCAAGGGGCTTCTCGACTACGCCGAGGACGAAGCCGGCGGGCTAATGAATACGCGCTATTCCCGCCTGCGCACCGGCATGACGGTCGACGAGGCGATCAGTTATCTGCGTAGAGACGCGCGCTCACGGGAGAAGACGGTATATTACGTTTTTGTCGTGGACTCGGAAGAACATCTGCTCGGCGTGGTATCATTCCGCGATCTTTTGGTTGCGCCGGGGGACAAGCTTGTCCGGGACATCATGCGCACTGAAGTGATTTCGGCCCCGGAAGATCTGGATCAAGAGGCGCTCAGCAAGCTTTTCATGCGCCATCATCTGCTCATGATGCCGGTTGTCGACGCAGAAGGACGAATCAAAGGTGTCGTCAACCTCAATGACATCGTCGATGTGGTCCAAGAAGAAGCGACCGAAGATATTCAAAAACTCGGTGGCGTGGAAACACTGGAGGAACCTTATCTTCAGGTGCCGTTATTGCGGATGATTCGCAAGCGAGCAGGCTGGTTGGCTGCTCTCTTCCTAGGAGAGATGCTCACCGCCACCGCAATGGGCCAATTTGAGGCCGAGATTGCGCGCGCGGTGGTGTTGGCGTTATTCGTGCCGTTGATCATCAGCAGCGGCGGCAATTCTGGATCGCAAGCCACTACGCTCGTGATTCGTGCAATGGCCTTGGGGGAAGTTCGACTGCGCGATTGGTGGCGTGTGATTCGGCGCGAAGTCGTCACGGGTCTCGCGTTGGGCGCGATCTTGGCCTCGATCGGTCTGGTTCGCATTCTCCTATGGCAGGGGCTGTTCAACGCCTACGGCGAACACTATTTTCTCGTGGCTTTAACAGTTGCGTTTAGCCTTATAGGCGTTGTCTTATGGGGGGCGGTGGCTGGGTCGGTTCTGCCTTTCGTCTTACGCGGGTTAGGCTTCGATCCCGCGAGCGCGTCCGCGCCATTCGTAGCGACTTTGGTCGACGTGACGGGCTTGGTGATTTATTTCACCGTCGCGGCAGCGGTTTTGCGGGGCACGTTGCTCTAGCGCGTCTTCGCCTCGCTCAGAATTTCACATCTCAATTTGCTATTGCGGTAAAACTAGACGGTGCTTTTTCGCACCCGGGGATTGCGCTATGATTCGTCTCACGACGGTTGGGTAAACGTCTTGTGTCAGTCCGATGAACAACATCCTTACAAAGCTCTCAACGTGGATCGATCCCGTGCGGATCTCCACCGACTCAAGGCAATTGGATGAACTCTCCTGGGATGCCCTCAGTGAAGGGCGAATCCATCCGCACCATCATCCGCCGCTTCAATCGCCGATTTGCGTGATAACACCGCAATCCACGGACGAGGTCCGTCGCATCGTGCAGTTTGCCAACGCGGAAAAAATTTCGATCGTGCCATTCGGCGGGGGCTCGGGGCTCATGGGAGGCGCATTGTCGATCCGACCCAGCATGGTCATCGATCTGCGCGCTATGAATCGCATACTCGAAATTGACGTTGAGGCGCGTGCTGCCCGCGTGCAGTCGGGCGTTGTTCTTGAGTCGTTTGACGAGAAGTTGAATGACGTGGGTTTCATTCTGGGACATGATCCGTGGACGGTCCCCGTGGCCACAATCGGCGGCGCGATTTCGACGAACAGTGTCGGCTATCGAGCCGGGATCTACGGCTCCATGGGCGAACAGGTATTAGGTTTGGAAGCGGTGATGCCGAGCGGAGAGATTCTCCGCACGCGCGCGGTGTCAAAGCATTCAGCGGGGCTCGATCTCAATGCGCTTTTGATTGGCGCTGAGGGTTGTTTTGGGATCATCACGGAGGCGACCGTCAGAATTTTTCCAAAGCCCGAGACGCGTCTGTTCAGCGGCTATCTCTTTTCTTCCTTCGAACAGGGCTATGCCGCAATTCAGCACATGTTTCAGCGGCGTCTACGACCCGCAATGCTCGACTACGGCGACGATGAAGACAGGCACGAGCCCGGCGCATTGCTCTATCTGGTTTTCGAAGGCAACGAAGCGATCGTCGCGACGGAAGAGAAACAGGCAGCCACAATCTGTGCGGAGCACGGCGGCAAGCCGCTCAGCCGCAGAGAGCCAGAAGAGTTTTGGCGCGGACGTCATGAGATTGCGCGCCGCTTCATGCGCAATCGGCGCCAGCGTCGCGAGCGCGCCCGGGACGGAGTCTATCGCGATTGGATTCACGTCGCGCTGCCAGCATCGAAAGTGCTCGCCTTTAAAAGCGCCGCGCAAGAAGTCATCAAACGGCGCAACGTGCGCTTACAGGAGAGCGGGTTGTGGGTGCAACCGGAGCTGTTTTCCATGCGGCTGGGCGCTGACGATGACGACACGCCGAACGCTCAACTCGCTTTGGAGGAAACCATCGAAGAGTTGCTCCGGCTAGTGCAGCAGATCGGCGGGTCGATGGAATACACCCACGGTGTCGGAGTAAAGCTGGCACCGCTCATGGCGGAAGAGCACGGCTATGGTCTGGAAGTGATGCAGCAAATCAAAAGAGCGCTGGATCCAAACAACATCATGAATCCCGGTAAAATGGGTCTCTGATTGATTCAAGAAGGTTTTCTTTGATCGTTTTGCCAGTGGCAAAACCGTTTCTTGCGTCGGGAAATTCCAAAAGCTACTATTCTGGTGGGCCATATGTCTCTAGCTGTAACTTCGTTCGCTGGAGAGTGCGCGGTCTGGTCATGAAACAAATCTTGGCTTTGATCTTGTCGGTCAGTTTGGTTGCGAGCTGCGCGACGGCTCCGTACACGGGCAGAAGTCAGGTCATTTTGGTTTCAGAGGGCCAAGAGGCGTCCCTCGGCGACGACGCTTATCGGCATCATTTACGCGATAGCGTGGTGACGCACGACGCCGATGCCGAACGGATCGTGCGCAAGGTCGGCGAGCGAATCGCTCGCGCAGCAAACAAACCCGACTACAAGTGGGAGTTTACTGTCATTAACGATCCGGAAACGGTGAATGCTTTCGCCGTGCCGGGTGGCAAGGTCGCCGTTTACACCGGCATTTTCGGCCCGGCGCGAGACGAAGCCGGACTGGCAGTGGTCCTGGGTCATGAGGTAGCCCATGCGCTGGCGCGCCATCCGGCGGAACGAATGAGTCAGGGTATGTTGCTGCAACTTGGCGGAGTTGGTCTCGGCGTCGCGCTCGGGCGAAATCCAGCTCTGGCCAATCAAGTGTTGCAAGCTTATGGGATAACCGCTGGTGTCGGTGTGGCGTTGCCGTTTAGCCGGTCGCAAGAGACGGAGGCCGATAGGATCGGTCTCATTCTGATGGCCAAAGCAGGCTATGATCCTCGTACTGCGCTGGAGTTATGGGAACGGATGGAGAAAAAGGAGGGTGGCAAAGGCGCCCCGCCAGAATTCCTTTCGACGCACCCGGGTTATGAAACACGGATCCACCAGTTGGGTTCCTTCTTGCCGGAAGCGCTCAACTACTATCACGCGAGCGCCGCGCGAATCGAGACACTGCCGTCGCCGCAGTCGCTCGACACCGCGACCGCCAAGTCCGAGCGTGAACTTTTAAAACGCATGTCGGCGATCAACCGTTTTGTGGAAGAGCAGAGTGGGGAGCGCCCCGTCGTCGAAGCGTTGGCGTACGAGCTGCGCACCAGTCCACAAATCGTGTTTCAAGAGCGCCAACAGCTTCGAGTAGGGTATGGCCAGTACGCGGCACTACGCGGGGTTTCATATTTGGGCCGCGGTTCCATTAATCGAGTAGTGGAGCAGTACCAACGCGGCCTGTCCTGGTCGGAAATTACTTCCAACAATGGCAGCAGGCTAAATGAGTTGACGGTCTGGATCGGCGATGTCATGCGCACGACCAATAATATGGGCCGTCAGCTAAGAAACCAGCAGCCTCGGCCGAACGTTCGTTGAAGGCCCTAGACGCCGGTCGGACCGTCCCAATCAGACGCGTTTGCATGCGACGCCCCTTGAGTCGAAGATATGAGCCGTGAGCGGTGAGGGTGGCTTTGACAACGAAGAAGAATCGATATAAATAAATTGTTAAGGGCTTTGGTCGGAGTGAATCGAATTAGCACCAAAACGATATCTAACTACCAGCATTGCAGTTTTAGAAATGCACCCAAACGGGTGCATTTTTTTTTGCTAAATGGGGGGAAGCACAGTTGCATACGCAAATCGAGATATTGGCTTCGCTGCAAACCGTTGATCGCGAAATAAAGGAGCACACCGGTCGCAAGCAAGGTTTGCTTAGCGAGATCGAAAGTAAGGAGCATCAAATTCAAGCCAAAAAACGTGAAATCGAAACACTGGCTGCCGTCTATGCCGAAAAGGAAAAATTACGCTTGGAAAAGGATCGCGTTTTTCAGGATGAAGGCAAGAAGGCGATGGACAAGCGGATGCGTATGAACCGCATCAAAAACACAAAAGAACTTCAAGCATTGCAGCGCGAAATCGAACAGTTGAAACAAAACAACAGTGACCTAGAGGAAAATCTCATCACAATTATGGAAGAAATCGACGGCATCAAGGCGCAAATTCAGGCCAAGGAAGCGGAAATGGCAGCGATGCAGAACGAGTGGCAGAAAAAGCAACAGGAACTTAAGGGACAGATCTCGGGTATCGACCAAGCTGTTTCAGAGGCGGCGAGCCGTCGACGGAGTATCGCCTCCCAGGTAGCCGGAGAATTGATTTCCCGTTACGAGCTCATTTTTTCTCGACGTGGAGGGACGGCTGTGGTCGAGGTTGCGGGTGGCATTTGCCAAGGATGTTATATGAATATTCCGCCGCAGCTGTGGAATGAAATCATCAAAAGCGAAAAACTCAACCTATGTCCAAGTTGCCAGAGAATTCTATACTTTAAGCCTGGGGCGGAACAACAGGCCAAGTCGGCTTAGCGACGCGCAAAATCCCGTGCGGCGCAAGACGACCCCATTTTTCAACGGGCTCTAGTCGTTCTAATCGAATACAAATTGACACCGGCGCGATTCTTGCCCTCGATGAGAGCGCAGTTCGCACACTGTCATCAGCAAGCTTTTACTCCCCACTGCGCGAGTCGAGCAGTCTTAATTCAGCCAGCCATGTCGGAAGCGCAAAAACCGTGGCTTGTAATGGTCGACGGCGCGTCGCGAGGCAACCCGGGCCAAGCCGGCTGCGGCGCGGTGATCTGCGACGAAAATGGCGCGGTCGTGAAAGAAATGAGCCGACATCTCGGTCACGCAACCAACAATGTCGCAGAGTACGAGGCATTGTTGATGGGCCTGGAAGCGCTCCTGCAGTCGGGCCGAAAGAACATTATCGTGCAAAGCGATTCGGAGCTTTTGGTCAGGCAATTGAATGGCCAATATCGGGTCAAAGACGAAAAGTTAAAAGTGCTGTTTCAGCGCGCGATGACATTATTGCGTCAATTTGACTCGTATCGTATTCTTCATGTGCGTCGTGAGATGAATAAATTGGCTGATCGCTTGGCCAATCAGGGCATCGACGACGCGGCCAATCGATAAACTGCGGGCTAAAGTGGATTTAGCGATCGCTCTCCGTGCTCACGCACGAGGAGAGGAAAGTCCGGACTCCACAGGACAGGGTGGCCGTTAACGGCGGCCTCGAGTGATCGGGGGAAAGTACCACAGAAAACATACCGCCTGGCGCTTCGGCGACGGGTAAGGTTGAAAAGGCGAGGTAAGAGCTCACCGGTTCGCCAGTGATGGTGAACGCATGGCAAACCCCACCTGGAGCAAGGCCAAATAGGAGGGTTGGGTAGTCCGCCCATAGCCCTCGGGTATGGTCGCTCGACCCCTTGAGCAATCAAGGGGCAAGATGAATGATCGCTGTGACTCGAGTTATGGGTCACAACAGAATCCGGCTTATCAATCCACTTTAGCCCACAATCTTACGACGCTCGCGTCTTCCCTCCAGCATTGCCAAATCTACGAAACGAGTACCGGGGCTCAGAAATTCGTTCCTGAGTAAGATTAAGGAGCTCTTACCAGACCAGTCATCTCCCCTATCGACAGCCTCTAAATTCGAATTTTGATTGTTGGCTGCCGGGTTCCACCCGAGCCATGTCACAGCGATCTCCTCGGCCATTTTACCAGAGCCTTTAAAGCGTCTTCAGTTTCTCGCCGGACAAGCGGCAAAAAAACGAAAAAAGTCCCTCAAATTACAATCTTTTTTGTTGACAGGTGGTAGAGAGCAAGTTATAAGTGGCGCCTAGTGGGAAAAGGTGGGATAAATTCCTCCGAAACTAATCCATTTGCAGTTAGAAAACCATGTTTCGTGGCAGCTTTGAGCATACCCTGGACAACAAGGGCCGTCTCAGCATCCCGTCGAAGTTCCGCGACGTCCTGGTCGGCAAGGGCGACGAACGGATCATCATTACGAACTTCGTGATCGACGGACAGCGTTGCCTCGATGTGTATCCGATCGACGCGTGGCTAAGGTTCGAAGAGGAAATCCGTAAGAAGCCTAAGTTTGATCCTCGCGTCGTGCGGTTTCAAAATTATTACCTTGGGTCGGCTTGCGAGTGCAGTCTTGACACCCACGGCCGGGTTCTCATTCCTCCCGTGCTGCGAAAATACGCCGATCTAAAGAGGGACATCGTTCTGGTGTCAGCTCTCGAAAAGTTTCGCGTGTGGGATCGAGAAGCGTGGAAGAAAATCTTTGTCGAGGCCGAGGATAAGTTAATGCAGGATCCTGATTTTCTTGGCGATCTGGGACTCTAGAGGAGCAAGCATGCGGCGGCCGAAGTCGGTGAAAGGAGAAGAGTGAATGCTAGCGCGAAAGCCTATCCAAGATATCTCAGTGCTCGACGTCACTGGCGATATCGATTTTCGTGAAATGATCCGCATCAAGAACGCCATCGGTTCGCTGATTGAAAAGGAACGGACGAAGGTTATTCTCAATCTCAAGTCGGTGGACCATATCAATTATTTGAGCATCGGGGTTCTCCTCGAGCGGCTGAAGCTTTTGCGGAACTTGAACGGCGATCTCAAATTGGCAGGCATGAGTCCGTTCCTACGTGATATTTTTAAAGTTGTCGGCATGGATCGTTTCTTCGAAGATTATACATCGCTCGAAGACGCTATCGAAAGCTTCGACGACGATTGGGAGGGTGACGGCACTAGTCACTGAGCCGTGTCCGCGCATGTGTCCGTGCTGGTCCGGGAGGTGATCGAGTGTCTCAGGCCCGGACCGGGCAAACGATATTTCGATGGCACCGTGGGAGGCGGGGGGCACGCCGAGCAGATTCTGATCGAGAGTAGTCCAGACGGACAAGTCCTAGCGTTGGACCGGGACGACACAGCACTGGGGGAGACGCAGAAACGCCTGGGGCGATTCGAAGGACGCGTGATCACGCGTCAGGCGAGCTTCGCGGAGACGAAAGATATTCTCAGTGAAATCGGTTGGAATGGTGTTGACGGAGTTATCTTGGATTTAGGTATGTCATCCGATCAAATCGATTCTCCGGAAAGAGGTTTTAGCTTTCGCGCTGCGGCGAGGCTGGACATGCGGATGGACCGGCGCCAGTCCGTCGATGCGCGACAGATCGTGAATTCATTTGCGGTGGAGCAGCTGGAACGAATCTTTCGCGTTTACGGCGAAGAGCCGCGGGCGCGGCGCATTGCTCAGGCGATCGTCGCCGGGCGAAAACAGCATACATTAGAGACAACCGCGCAGCTTGTCCAGATTATCGAGCGAGTAAAAGGCAGCGGTAGGCGCGATCACCATCCGGCGACGCAGGTTTTCCAAGCACTGCGAATCGCTGTGAATCAAGAATTGCAGCAACTCGAACAGTTCTTGGAGAGCGGTTATGAAACGCTTCGGCCGGGCGGGCGGATGGTGATTATTTCGTTCCATTCCCTGGAGGACCGCATCGTCAAGGCGGCATTTCGCAAATGGAATCGCGCATGTCTCTGCCCGCCGCGAACGCTTAGCTGCCGATGCGGCTGGAGTCAGAAAGTGAAGCTGTTAACAAAAAAACCGATAATGCCATCGGCGAGTGAAATTCATGCCAACCCGCGCGCCCGCTCGGCGAAAATGCGCGCTGTAGAGAGGGTCTAAACGGCTCCATGGCTGCGGCGGGCAGCGCGCGATCGCGCAAGTTAGCTAGAGCTCAGCGGGGAGAATCGGAGCGCATCGAGCAGGCCGCCCGCCGCCGACGTATTTTCGTTCTTGGGCTTTTCGCGATCGCTTTGATCGGTGTGGCGCTGATGCAGGTGTGGCTGCGGCTTCAGGTGGTCCAAATGGGTTACGTGCTTTCGACGATGAGTAAACTACATGGCCGTCTGGAACAGGAAAATCGCGAATTGAAAATAGAGCTGGCTACCATGACGTCGCCGGATCGTCTTGGCAAGCTCGCGCGCAATCGACTAGGATTGGTGCCGCCCGAGAAAGGCCAGATTATCGTGTTGCCATGAGACGCTCTTCACAGCGAAATCGCAGCCGCCTCGGCGTCGCAAAGATATTGTTCTTAGCGATGTTCTTGGTGATCGCCGGGCGCGCGTTTCAACTCCAAGTGCTGCAAGGCGAAAGACTCATGCGACTGGGCGAGCGGCAGCACTTGAAAGAATGGATCGTATTGCCCAAACGGGGCGCATTGCTTGACCGCGCCGGGGAACCCTTAGCGTTGAGCATGGAATCGCAGTCGGTGTATGCCCGCCCACACCGCGTTCAAGATCCGGAACAGCTCAGTCAAGGCCTGGCGCGGATTCTCAACTTGCGCGGCGCCGACGTCAAACAAAAACTCACCTCAGACAAACCCTTTGTCTGGATAAAGCGGCAAGTATCGTCGCCCGAGGCGGAGAAAATTCAAGCTCTTAATCCAACTGGGATCGGCATGTTCTACGAGCCTAATCGTTACTATCCCCAGAATCAGCTAGCCGGGCAATTGATCGGCTTTGTCGGGCGGGACTCTGAAGGGCTCGAAGGACTGGAACTCAAGTACAACGATTACATCCGCGGTGAAGCCGGCTCTTCGGTTACCGAGCGCGATGCCCTCGGACGCCGAGTGCTGGTGCAAGGCATTGAAGGACTGCGAATTCCTCCTGGCAGCGACGTCCATCTGACACTCAATACCTCCATACAACATATCGCTGAAAAAGAACTGGAGGCGACGATCTTAAAATATCGCGCCAAGTCGGGGGTGGCGATCGTGATGGAGCCGTTCACCGGCGAAGTACTAGCGCTGGCGAATTATCCGGCGTTCGATCCTAACAATTATAGCAAACAGTCGGCCGATCAGCGCCGCAACCGCGCGGTCACCGACAGTTTCGAGCCCGGATCTACTTTTAAAACCATTCTCGCTGCCGCGGCACTGGAGGAAGGCGTCGTCGGTAAAGAAGATTTGTTCTATTGTGAAATGGGCAAATATCCCTACGCCGGCAAAGTCATCCACGACACCCATCCGCACGGCTGGTTGTCATTTGCTAAGATTCTGCAGGTATCGAGCAATATCGGCTTTACCAAAGTGGCACAGAAGCTTAAGAAAGACCGTTATTACAGATACATCGAGAAATTTGGCTTCGGCCAGGTCACGGGAATCGACGTGCCGGGAGAAGTGCCCGGGCTGCTGCGCAAACCTGAGAGCTGGTCGGCGATTGACCTAGCGACACACGCCTTCGGACAGGGCATCTCGGCGACGCCGTTACAAATGGTGATGGCGTATGCCGCGATCGCCAATGGCGGATTTCTTATGCGCCCCTACGTCACCCGACGCGTAGTCAGCCCGCAGGGAGAAATCGTGCTCGAAATTCAACCCCATGTAGTGAGGCGCGTGATCTCGGAAAAAACAGCGAGATCACTGGCGTCCATACTCAAGGATGTAACCAATGAAGGCGGCACCGGCGTAATGGCGAACGTGGACGGGTTCGAAGTCGCAGGAAAAACCGGCACGGCTCAGAAGGCAGACCCGGTTCACGGCGGCTACGCGGCAAAGAAACGGGTAGCCTCGTTTGTCGGCTTCGTGCCTGCAAACGACCCGCGACTGGTCGCATTGGTATTGATCGATGAACCTGAGGTGAATGTCTATGGTGGTGTCGTCGCGGCGCCCGCATTTCGCAATATCGCTCAAGCCGCTCTGCGGCATCTTGCGGTAGCGCCGCAGCAAGCCGCACTGATTCCCGTGCTGCCTAGCCAGCCGGAGGCGTTAGTCCGGCGCGTGGCTAAATCCAACAGCCCGGCTACCGTGGAAACCAACGGAGACGCGACTCCGGACTTCCTCGGTCTGAGTCTCCGGGAGGCTTTAGAAAAAGCGCAGACGCTAAAATTAAAGGTGAGGCTTCAGGGCAACGGTTACGTGGTGAAACAATCGCCGCAAGCGGGGGGACGCTGGAACGAGGAAGGTGTCTTAGTTCTTAACCTACAAGGTTGACGGGCGATGCGAATCAAGGAGTTCCTGACGATCGAGGAGGTGGCAGCGGCTGCTGGAAATCTGGATCAGGAAGTAAACGGGTTGACCTACGATTCACGGAAAGTGAGCGCGGGACACATTTTTTTCGCGGTGCCAGGGGAGAAGGCCGACGGTCATGACTTCATAGCGGAAGCAGTGCGGCGCAACGCTGCGGCTGTGGTCTTTTCCCGGAAGGGGAATTGGCCGCGGGCGACGGCATCGGTGCGGGTCAAAGATGTCCGTCGCACGATGGGATTGTGGGCAGCACATTTTTTTAACCAGCCCAGCCGAGGATTGAAGCTGGTGGGTGTGACCGGCACCAATGGCAAGACGACGCTCACTTATCTAATCGAGTCGATGCTTCAAGCTGCGGGGATGGAGCCGGGAGTGATCGGTACGATCAATTATCGCTATCGCGGGCACGAAGTCCCGTCGCATCACACGACGCCAGAGTCCCCCGACTTGGAAGAAATGTTGGCGGAGATGGCCCGCGCCGGAGTCAGATCCGTCGCGATAGAAGTTTCGTCACACGCTCTGGCGCAGCAAAGAGTGCGTGGATTGGATTTCGATGTCGGCGTATTTACCAATATCTCGCGCGACCATCTCGATTATCATCGCGACATGGATGAATACTTTTCGGCCAAGAGCCGGCTGTTCACTGATTATCTGAAGGTCAGCGCCAAAGCGCAAAAGGCAGCGGTGATCTACGGCGAAGATCCGCGCGGTCCTGAACTGATCGGAAGAGTCCGGAGCCAGGGCACGGAGGTCTGGAGTTATGGCGAAGGCTCGCAGTGGGATGTCCATCCACTAAAAGTCAAAAGCGATGTCAACGGTCTCAGCGGTACGATTCAAGCGCGCGAGCGCAAGATCGAGTTTACTTCCGCGCTGATCGGCGCGGCCAATTTGCAAAATATTCTCGGCGCGGTCGGGGTCGGAGGCGCGCTGGGACTCGGTGATGGCATCGCGGCGCAAGGCATTCGGCAACTACGGACGGTTCCTGGCAGGCTCGAAAAGATTGACAACCGTCTCGGCATCTCGGTCCTGGTCGACTATGCCCATACGCCTGACGCACTCGAAAAAGTACTCGGCGCGGTACGCCCGTTGACGCGCGGTAAACTCATCACCGTTTTTGGTTGCGGTGGTGACCGCGATCGCGGCAAGCGGCCTTTGATGGGCGAGATCACTGGCCGGCTGAGCGACCTCGTGGTCATCACATCCGATAATCCGCGCACCGAGGACCCGCTGGTAATTGTTGATGAGGTGGAGGCTGGCGTCGCCAGGACCGGGCTAAAAAAGTTTCGGGTTTCGGATCTCGGGTCCCGAGTCGGCGAAAGCGAAACTGAGCGCGGCTACGTTGTGGAAGTCGATCGCCGAAAAGCGATTGGCATCGCGCTCGAGGCGGCGCGCCCTGGTGATTTGGTTCTGATCGCCGGCAAAGGCCACGAGGATTATCAAATCTTGGGGACAACGAAGATTCATTTCGACGATCGAGAAGTGGCTCGCGACGAGCTGGAACGGCGAGCCAGCGAGTAAGCCGACGGGGAATGGCGTGGAACACAGCAGAAATTGTCGCAGCGACCGGCGGCAAGATCGCGCGAGATAGCGGCATAAGGCGATTCGGTGAAATTGTGACCGATTCGACGAAGATCAAAAGAGGTTCGGTTTTCGTTGCCTTAAAGGGCGAGCGGCATGACGGCCATCGATTTGTCGCGGACGCGGTGCGCCGCGGCGCCGCCTGCGTGATCGTTCATCGACCATTACACGGGAAAATTCTCGACAAGGCGACGACTGTAAGAGTACCCGACACACTGCGGGCGTTGGGTGATCTCGCTTATTATCGCCGGCAACACTTTGCCCCTAAGGTACTGGCGATTACCGGCTCCAACGGCAAAACCACGACGAAAGAAATGATTGCGGCGATACTCGAAGAAGCCTGGCTCGATGGCGAATCCTTACGCGGCAAGGTGCTAAAGACCGAAGGCAATTTCAACAATCTCGTCGGTCTGCCGTTGACCCTCCTTAGATTGCGCAGACGGCACAAGGTCGCCGTCGTCGAACTCGGCACCAATCATCCGGGAGAAATTCAGCGCCTTGCCGAAATTGCCGGCCCGGACTCGGGAATCATTACCTCCGTTGCGGCTGCGCATCTTGAAGGACTGAACAGCTTGGCAGGCGTTGCCCGAGAAAAAGGGGCTCTTTACCAGAACATTCGCCCTGGTGGCACGATTGCGGTGAATCTGGACGATCCGTGGGTGAGAAAGCTTGCGGCTAGGTTCAAAGGTAAAAAAATCACCTACGGCAAGCTGGGACAGGTGCGCGCGCGGTCCTGGCGCATGCGTGGGACAACCGGGATACAATTCGTTCTGCATGCCGGTCTGCGGCGCTGTAACGTAAAGCTCAACTATCTGGGCCAACACAACGTTAGCAACGCGCTTGGCGCGGCGGCCCTAGCTCTCGGCGCCGGAGTCAAGTTGCCGGCGATTCGCCGTGGCCTGGAAAGGGCCCGGCCTTTCTCCATGCGCATGCAAATCGAAGAGTCTAAAGGTATCGGCATTATCAACGACACCTACAATGCCAATCCTGCCTCGATGCAAGCGGCGCTGAAAACCCTGGTGGAAATCGATTGTCGTGGCAATAGAATCGCCGTGCTCGGAGACATGTTCGAGCTTGGCAAACAAAGCGCAAAAGAACATCGGCGGCTTGGCAAATTCGCAGCGGGCGTAAAGATCGATGCGCTCTATCTGCTCGGTAAGCAAGCAACCGAGGTTCGTAAAGGCGCGCTGCAAGATGGCCTGCGACCGGAGCAAATCTTTATCGGTAAGGATCACGCCGATCTCGTTCGCAGGCTCCGTGAGCGAGTGAAGAAGGGCGATTGGCTGCTATTAAAAGGATCGCGTGGCATGAGGATGGAAACCATTCTCGGTGAGCTCAGAAGCGGAAAGGCATAGGAGATTGGAATTGCTTTACTACCTGCTGTTTCCGCTCGCAACCTCGTACTCGGGCTTCAATGTCTTTCGCTACATCACGTTTCGCGCCGCGATGGCGGCATTGCTGGCCCTCGTCATCTCTTTTCTTCTCGGGCCGTGGTTGATTCGAACTTTGACGGAGAAGCAAATTGGTCAGCAAATTCGCGACGACGGACCAGCGCACCACGCGGTCAAGGCGGGGACGCCGACCATGGGCGGCGCGCTGATTATTCTGGCGCTGTTTTTTTCGACGCTAATGATGGCCGACATCGCCAATCGTTATGTTTTGCTCGCGCTCATCGCTACTCTGGGTACCGGCGTGGTCGGATTTGCCGATGACTACTTGAAATTGACCCGCAAAAACAGCAAAGGGCTTTCGCCGCGGGCAAAACTGCTCGGCCAGCTCGCCGTCGCCTTCATCGTTGCCCTTGCCCTCTACTACCAGCCAAGGTTTAGCACCGAGATTGCTTTTCCGTTTATCAAAACTTTCCGTTTAGACCTCGGTGTCCTTTATATCCCTTTTGCGATGATGGTCATCGTTTTTACTTCCAATGCCGTCAATCTGACTGACGGTCTCGATGGTCTTGCCATCGGTCCCGTGATGATTGCCGCCGGCACGTACGCCGTCATCGCGTACGTCACCGGTCACTTGAAGCTGGCGGAGTATCTGCAGATTCCCTATGTCGCCGGCGTCGGCGAGCTGAGCGTCTTTTGCGCCGCGGTGGTGGCCGCGGGCTTGGGTTTTCTCTGGTACAACGCCTATCCCGCGGAGATGTTCATGGGCGACGTTGGTTCGCTCGCCCTCGGCGCAGCTCTCGGCGTCGTCGCGGTGATGACCAAGAACGAGATTCTGCTGATCATTGTCGGCGGCGTGTTCGTCATCGAGTCGCTGTCGGTCATTTTTCAGGTGGTTTCTTACAAGATCAGGCGCAAGCGCGTTTTCCTGATGGCGCCGATCCATCATCATTACGAGCTCAAGGGCTGGAAAGAACCGCAAATCATCGTGCGTTTTTGGATCGTTTCCTTTATTTGCGCCGTGATCGGCTTGAGTACCTTGAAGCTCCGATGACAATGGCGATGATCGATGGAGCTCAAAGGCAAAAAGGTTCTGGTCATTGGGCTTGCGCGCACCGGCAGCGAATGCGCGCGTTTTCTCGCGCAGCACGGAGCGAGCGTGGTGGTTAGCGATCTGCGTCCCGAGGAAGAACTCAAGCAGGCGAAGGAAGCTCTCGTCGGGCTGCCGATCAGTTATCGTCTGGGTGGTGAAGACAAGAGTTGGCTTGCGGCCATCGATTACGTCATTCCCAGTCCCGGGGTGGCGGTGGAAAATCTCTTGTTACGGGAAGCGGTCGCGCTCCATATTCCCGTTTTGAGTGAAATCGAATTGGCCTCGAGGTTTTTCCGCGCACCCTTGATAGCGATTACCGGGACCAACGGAAAGAGCACCACGACAACTTTAGTTGGCGAAATGATGAAGGCCAGTGGACAGAGGATTTTTCTCGGCGGCAATCTCGGCGCGCCTTTTATCGGCGCAGTGTCCAACGACTGGGACTGGGGAGTGGTCGAGATCAGCAGTTTCCAATTGGAATGGATCGAGAATTTTCGCCCGCGAATGGCCGCCTTGCTCAATATCAGCGAAGACCATTTAGATCGCTATGCGACGTTTGCCGATTACTGCCGTGCTAAGGAGCGGATCTTCGAAGCTCAAACCAGCGACGACTTCGCGATTCTCAACCGGGACGACCCGCGTGTCTGGGAAATGCGCGGACGCATCAAGGCGCGGATCGTCTCCTTCGGCTTCTCTGAAGTGAGGGACGGGGTTTTCGCCACCGCCAATGAAATCATTTGGCGCTTTCACGCGCAGGAAGAGCACTTTTCTTTCGCTAACGTCAAACTTCACGGCGTGCACAACGTCGAAAACATGATGGCCGCTGCCGCCATGGCAAAGTGCGTTGGGATCTCCCGCGCGGTGATTCAAGAGATTCTGGACAGCTTTCCCGGGCTCGAGCACCGTCTCGAGTTTGTCCGGCAGCGAAACGGTGCGCGCTATTACAATGACTCCAAGGGAACCAATGTCGGCGCCGTCGTGAAATCGCTGGCCAGTTTTACCGATCCGGTGATCTTGCTCGCAGGCGGCGTTGATAAGGGCGGCGATTATGCTCCCCTCGCGGATGACATCAAGAAAAAAGTGCGCCGCTTGGTGTTGTTCGGCGCAGCGAAGGAGATCATTGCGCGCAGCGTGGGACAGTTTACCGAGACCGTCATCGTCGACGATCTTCATGCGGCGGTCAGCGATGCCGTGGCGCACGCGCGCGCCGGCGATGTGGTGCTGCTTTCGCCGGCTTGTTCCAGTTTCGACCAGTTTCGCAACTACGCGGAACGAGGAAAGATTTTTAAGCGCCTCGTGCAAGCTTTATGAGAGACGGTTTGGCGATTGATAAATGGATGCTGCTCGCGGTCGTATGCCTGCTGGCGCTGGGCATGACCATGGTCTTGAGCACCAGTTATCTTTACTCCCAAGAACGCTACGGCGACGGAACTTACTTCTTCCGCAAACAGCTGCTTGCCATGGGCGCGGGCGCAGTGGCCTTGATTGTTTGCGCGATGGTGCCGTCCACGCTCTATCGTCGGCTGGCCTATCCGCTTTTGGCCGTTACATTTGTCGTTCTCATCCTCGTTCTGATCCCGGGCGTCGGCGTGAACCGCGGCGGCGCGCGGCGCTGGATCATGCTCGCTGGCTTCGCCTTTCAGCCGTCCGAGTTGGCGAAGTTGGCCATGATTTTTTATCTCGCCCACTCCATGGCCAAGAAGGAGCAAGCGATCCGCACGTTTTCCGTCGGCGTTCTACCCCACCTGATAGTGAGCGGGGCGTTTGCCGGAGTGCTGCTGCTCGAACCTGATTTCGGCAGCGCGCTGATTATGACCATGTTGCTCTATTTCATGCTGTTCGTCGGCGGTGCGCGCATGCACCATCTGCTCGCCACCGGGCTGATGGCTTTGCCCCTGTTAGTCTACGTGATGACGAAGGCTGAATACCGTGTGCGCCGGCTGATGACTTTCTTAGATCCGTGGAGCGATGCCGCCGGCAGCGGATTTCACGTCATTCAGTCCTTGATTGCATTTGGCTCTGGCCAAGTGTGGGGGCGAGGCCTTGGCGAAAGCCGCCAGAAACTTTTTTATCTGCCGGAAGCGCATACCGATTTTGTTTATTCGGTGGTCGGCGAAGAATTGGGCCTGTTGGGAGCGTGGGTGGTTTTGGCGCTGTTCGGCGTCATCATCACGCGCGGCCTTAGGCTAACGGCCAAGATCGAAGAGCCGTTCGAGCAGTATCTGGCATTTGGCTTGACAGTGCTTCTCGGAGCGCAAGCCTTGATCCATATGGGCGTCGTCATGGGATTGATGCCGACCAAGGGCTTGGTATTGCCGTTTATTAGCTACGGTGGATCCGCCATGGTGATTAACTTGATGGCGGCGGGAATATTGCTGGGTCTCTCGCGCCGGAGACTCTAGCATGCGGGTGATCTTCGCCGGCGGGGGAACCGGTGGCCATCTGTTCCCCGGGCTGGCGGTTGCGCGGGAATTTCAACGACGCGATCCGACGACAGAGATCTTGTTCGTCGGAACGGAACAAGGGATCGAATTTCGCGTGCTGCCAAAGGCAGGATTCAGATTGGAGACCTTGACGGTCAAGGGCCTTAAAGGAAGAGGGATGCGTGGTTTGCTCGACGCGCTCTACGGCGTGCCCACGAGCGTCGTGCGCTCGGTGGCGGTGATCAAAAAATTTCGCCCCGACTGCGTGATCGGGTTGGGCGGCTATGCTTCGGGCCCGGTACTGCTCGCAGCCAAGTTGACCGGCATGCGCTGCGCGATCATGGAGCAAAATCTTCGTCCCGGCTTTACCAACAAAATTCTTTCGCGGCTGGTCAATCGCGTGTTCACGTCCTATGGCAAGAGCGTGGAGTATTTTCCGCGGGATCGAGTGATCGAAACCGGCAATCCGGTTCGCTGGCAAAAACTCCCGGAGGTTCCAAAGCGGGACAAGTTTTCGCTGTTGGTATTCGGCGGCAGCGCCGGTGCCCGCCGCATCAATTTTGCGGTGGTCGACGCGCTCAAACAATTGACCGATCTGGAGTCGGAACTTTTTGTCGTGCACCAAACCGGCGAGCTTGATTACGCCGTGATCAAGGAAGCTTACGCGACGCTGCCGTTCGAAGCGGAAACAACGCCGTTCATCGACAAAATGGATGAAGCTTATGCGCGGGCGGATCTGGTGCTGTGTCGCGCCGGCGCGACCACGGTGGCGGAACTGACCGCGTTCGGCAAGGCGGCGATTGTCGTGCCGTATCCTTACGCGATTTACGATCATCAGCGCGGCAATGCTCAAGCCCTGCAGGAGCGGGGAGCCGCCGAGATGATTTTGGATCAAGCATTGGACGGGCGAATTTTGTCGGAGAGAATTCGCAGCTACGTGGCGGATCGCGGCCGAATCGATCGAATGGCGTCCGCCGCGCGCGCCATGGGACGCCCTCAAGCCGCGGCGCGAATCGTCGATGAGTGTTACGCCTTGGCCCATGGATAAGATTTCTCCGGTGGCTGAAATTTCATGCTGCAGAAGAAACATAAAATTCATTTCGTCGGCATCGGCGGCATCGGCATGAGCGGCATCGCGGAGGTTTTATTGAATTCCGGGTATGTGGTGACCGGCTCGGATCTTCAGGAAAGCGAAGTGACGCGACGACTACGTTCGCTCGGCGCGCGCGTGTTTGTCGGCCACCAAGAGGTGAACCTTGCCGGCAACCCGTCCGTTGTCGTGATTTCGACGGCGGTCAAATATTCCAATCCGGAAGTGTTGGAAGCGCGCCGGCGCCATATCCCGGTGATCCCGCGTGCGGAAATGTTGGCTGAGCTGATGCGCATGAAGTACGGCGTTGCGGTGGCTGGTAGTCACGGCAAGACGACGACAACGTCGATGATCGCCGCGGTATTGAGCACGGCGGGACTGGATCCGACGATGGTGATCGGCGGCCGAGTGCATATGCTCGGGACCAACGCCAAGATGGGTGAGGGTGAATTTCTGGTCGCCGAGGCGGATGAAAGCGACGGCAGTTTTCTGCTGTTGTCACCGACCATCGCTGTGGTGACCAACATCGATAAGGAACACATGGATTTCCATCAAACGATGGAGCGGCTCAACGATAGTTTTCTTACGTTCATTAACCAGGTGCCGTTCTATGGATTGGCCGTGCTTTGTATCGACGACGCCAACGTGCATGGCCTTTTGCCCAAAGCGAAAAAGCGCTTCACGACGTACGGGCTCTCCGCCGAGGCGGACTATTCGGCTCAGGATCTGAAAATGACGGCGGCCGGGGTCGAATTTACCGTGCTGCGTCATGGAAAGTCGTTGGGTCGGTTGCACTTGAACCTGCCCGGGCGACACAGCGCGACGAATGCGTTGGCGGCCGTCGCCGTTGCTCATGAGCTAGAGATTCCCTTCACGCAGGTCGTCGAGGGGCTAGGGGCTTTTACCGGGATTCACCGGCGATTCGAAATCAAGGGCGAGCCCAAGGGAATCATGGTCGTGGATGATTACGGCCACCATCCGACGGAAATTCGCGCGACGATTGGCGCCATCCGCGACAGCTGGAAGCGGCCGTTGACGGTGATCTTTCAGCCGCACCGCTTTACCCGAACAAGGGATCTCTTCGATGAATTCTTGACCGCTTTCGAAGGCGCGGATCGGCTCGTGCTGACGGAAATTTACCCCGCAGGCGAAGATCCGATTGCCGGCATCACCGGCGAGGCGCTGTATCAAGCGATCAAACGCAAGGGGCATCTCGATGTGGAATTCGGCCCGGACAAAAACCATATCGTCGCGCAGCTGGCAGAAAAACTGAATGGCGGCGACATCGTTCTGACGCTTGGCGCGGGCGATATCTACAAGGTCGGAGAAGCCATGGTTGAGGCGCTGAAGTGAAGGCTTGGGGATTGGAGTACTGGAGTGATGGAGCGGTGGAGTGATGGAAAAATGCGGGGCGGAGAGGACCCAATACTCCAACATTCCAACACCCCAAGACTACAACCAGCCTGTGATGTTTGCGATGACCAAAACTAGTTACGATTCGCCATTGGCGGCGGAGCTAAAACAGATTTCCGGGCTGAAAGTGAAGATTGCCGAGCCTTTGGCGCGTTACACGTCGATGAAGGTCGGCGGACCGGCGGATTATTTTATCGAAGCGCAGACGGACGCGGCATTGGCGAGTGTTTTGCGCTTGCTCAATCAGCGCGCCATGAGTTTTTGTCTCCTGGGCAACGGCAGCAATGTTTTGATCAGCGACCGCGGCGTGCGCGGTGCGGTGATCCGCTTAGCCGGCGAATTCAAAAAAATCGAATGGCAGGAAGAAGCTGCACGGATCCACGTCAATGTCGGCGCAGCCTACGCTGTAACGCAATTGGTTCGCGAAGCGGCGCGCAAAGGGTATGCGGGTCTGGAATTTGCCGAGGGTATTCCCGGCAGTGTCGGTGGGGCGCTGTTCATGAATGCGGGAGCGTACGGTTCCGAGTTCGAAAAAGTCGCCGATCAAATCGAAGGCGTAACGTCGCAAGGACAGCCGATTCGGCTTAGCCGGGGTGAGATGACTTTCAGCTACCGGGATTCTCATTTACCGGCCGGAACGATCGTGACTCGTGTGCGCATGCAATTGCCCAAGGCCGAGCCCGCCGCGGTCGGCTCCAAGCTTCACGAGTTGGTGCGTCGGCGAAAAGCCAGCCAGCCTTCCGGTTATCCCAACTCCGGGTCGATGTTTCGTAATCCACCGGGGGATTATGCGGGCCGGTTGATCGAGGCCGCAGGGCTGAAAGGGAAGCGGATCGGGCAGTCACAAATATCCGAGCGCCATGCGAACTTCATCGTCAATCTCGGCGGCGCCAAAGCGGTGGACGTGCTGCAACTGACGGAGCTGGCTCGGGCAGCAGTGCGCAGACAGTTCGGCATCGAGTTGGTTCTGGAAGTGAAGCTTATAGGTGAGTGGGCGGCCGATTGAGCCGGAAGCGATGCAGCTAAAAGTTTATCGCAAAGATAATCGGAAAAAGGCTGAACGGCCCTGGCGTCGGCGCGCCCTGCGTTATGGCGGGTTCGTTGGCCTCTTGATTTTAGCGGCAGTGGGCTATCGTCTCAGCGGCCCGCTCGTGGCGGTGGCGGATTCGCTGCGCGATTTCGTCGTGGAAAATCCATATTTTTCAGTGCGCGAGATTCAGGTGCGTGGCGGCGACAAACTCAGTGGCAACGAGATCGTCACCATCGCCGGGTTGCGCCAGGGAATGAGCATCTGGAAGATCGAGCTCGCCGGCATCGAAAAGAAAATCGCGAAACATCCTTGGGTGCGCCGCGTTTTAGTGCGCCGGGAGTTTCCCGGCCGTATCATCATCGACGTTGAGGAGCGCACGCCAAGGGCGATTGTCGCTATCCGCAAACTTTACTATGTCGACTCGGACGGCACGGTTTTTAAGGAAGTCGCTGCCGGCGAAAACGTCAAGTTTCCGCTGCTCACCGGCCTGCGCGCCGAAGATATCATGACCGCCAATCCGGCCGTGCGCCGGCGCATTCAGGACGCCATGCGTCTTGCCGAGATGATGGCGCAGCGCTCGCATTCGCTTTCGGAAATTCATTTCGATGCGCCCGATCGCTTGGTGGTTTATACGACGACCTATCCCGTCGCGCTGCAGATGGGTTGGGGAGAATGGGACGAGAAGTTGGACCGAATGGAACGCCTGTTAGCGCTGTGGAAGGGTCATGAAGAACGCCTGACGTCATTAGATATGAGCTTTCGCGATCAAGTGGTTGCCCGGCTGCGCCGCGTCTCGCAGTGATGGCCGATATAGCGACTTACTTTAGAAAACTATGGCAAAGAAACATAGCATCGTTGTCGGATTAGATATCGGAACAACCAAGATTTGCGCCCTGATCGGAGAAATGACCGATCAAGGCGTGGAAATCATCGGCGTAGGATCGCACCCGTCTCAGGGGCTGCGTAAGGGCGTGGTGATTAATATCGAAGCCACTGTGAGCTCGGTCAGGAGAGCCATCGAAGAAGCGGGACTCATGGCCGGCTGTGAGGTTCACACCGTATTCACAAGTATCTCGGGCGGCCACGTCAAAGCGTTTAACAGCCACGGTATTGTCGCGGTGAAGAACAAAGAAGTGACGCAGCGCGATTTGGAGCGGGTCATTGATGCCGCCAAGGCCGTGGCGATTCCGATGGACCGCGAGGTGCTGCACGTCCTGCCGCAGGATTATATCGTTGACGACCAGGATGGGATCAAAGATCCGCTCGGCATGTCCGGGGTCCGGCTCGAAGCGAAAGTTCACATTGTCACCGGCGCGGTGACTTCGGCGCAAAATATCATCAAGTGTTGCAACCGCACCGGCCTCAACGTCGCCGAGGTCGTGCTGGCGCCATTGGCGGCGGCCGAAGCCGTGCTCACCGACGAACAGCGAGAGCTGGGTGTCGTCTTAGTCGATTTGGGCGGTGGCACGACCGATATCGTCATCTATCACGACGGCACGCTGAAACACACGGCCGTCCTTAGTATCGGCGGCAACCACGTGACCAACGATATCGCCGCCGGACTACGCACGCCGTTCAACGACGCCGAACGTATTAAGCAGCGCCATGGTTACGCCACGGCGGCGATGGTGTCCGACAAGGAGAGAGTCGATGTTCCGAGCGTGGCGGGCAAAGGCGCCGGTACCATCTCGCGACAGATCCTCTGTGAAATCATCGAGCCTCGTCTCGATGAAATCTTCGAGTTGGTGCAAAAAGAGATCGTCAAATCGGGCTTGGACGGCGCGTTAGCATCGGGAATCGTGGTGACGGGCGGATCGATGCTGCTGCCCGGCGCTGTCGAAATGGCTGAGCGCTGCCTGGGCCTGCCGGTAAGGCTTGGCGTTCCGGTTCACGTCGGCGGCTTGGTCGATATCATCGATAACCCGGTCTATGCGGCGGGCGTGGGTTTGGTGTTGCATGGCGTGAAGCGTCAAGAGCGGAGCATCTTCCGCGTCCGCGACGATAAAATTCTATCGAAAGTGAAACATCGAATGTCGGATTGGCTGAGCGAATTCTTTTAGTCAGAAAATAAAACCTAACGACTTTTTTCGGAGGAGGAAAGCTTATGTTTGAGATTGTCGAGCAACATGGCATGACCGCGCGGATCAAGGTCATTGGCATCGGCGGCGGCGGCGGTAATGCGGTCAATACCATGATCGGCGGGAAACTTTCGGGCGTCGATTTCATGGTAGCGAATACCGATGCGCAATCTTTGGAAGCGAGCCAGGCGCCGCTGCGGATTCAACTCGGCAGCATGGTCACCAAGGGATTGGGCGCCGGCGCCAACCCGGAAATCGGCCGTCGCGCCGCTTTGGAAGATCAAGAACAGATCAGGGAGTATCTTGAAGGCTCCGATATGATCTTTCTCACCGCCGGCATGGGTGGCGGCACCGGCACGGGCGGCGCGCCGGTCATCGCTCGAGTGGCCCGCGACGTGGGCGCGCTGACCGTCGGCGTGGTGACGAAGCCCTTTATTTTCGAGGGCAAAAAGCGCATGCGCCAAGCCGAAGAAGGCATCGAAGAGTTGAAACAGAGCGTCGATACGTTGATCGTGATACCGAACCAGCGGCTGTTAAGCATTGCCGCAAAGACCACCACGATGCTGGAAGCGTTTCACAAGGCCGACGACGTGCTGCTGCAAGCCGTGCGTGGGATTTCCGATCTCATTATCACGCCGGGTCTGATCAATCTCGATTTTGCCGACGTGCGCACCGTCATGGCCGAGATGGGATTGGCATTGATGGGTGCCGCGGCCGCCACTGGCGAAAACCGCGCCATCGAAGCCGCACAAAGGGCGATCTCGAGTCCGCTGCTCGAGGATATCTCGATTCAGGGCGCGCGCGGCGTGCTGATCAACATTACCGGCGGGCCGGATCTCTGTCTGCACGAGGTCAACGAGGCGGCGTCGATGATTCAAGAGGAAGCGCACGACGATGCCAACATCATCTTCGGCGCGGTGATCGATGAAAGCCTGACCGACGAGATTCGCATCACGGTGATCGCCACCGGCTTCGGTGAGGTGAGAGAGGAGAAGAAGCCGGCACCTCAGCCGGTAACAAATCTCGCCAGCATCGCGAGCGCCGCGCCCAAGAACAAGAAAGTCGTTCACCTGGGCACCATCGTCGACGATCTCGACTCGCCAACCTGGCAACGCAAGAAGAGCGGCAGCGACGAGACCGAAACGGTGACTTTGGCCAAGAGCAACTTTGAGTTCACAGCAAATCAGGACGACGACGACAAATACGATATCCCGACTTTCCTGCGACGGCAGATGGACTAGTCTGGGGGGACGCCTGGTGATGTTTTCGTAGAATGCGCTTGCGCATCGAGTGTTGTCGCCACAAGGATCGCGATTGTCACGAAGGCAACAGCGCGCGTCGGCTACTTTTGTAACGCATGCGTGTGCCGTGATTGACTGAGAGCATGATTTCGTCGGTGCTCAGCTCGGGAGGAAAAAAGGCGCCGGAGATCCACGCTCCGTTGATGCTGGCGCCTTCGAGGCGAGCGTTTGAAAAATCGATGCCGCGCAAATCAGCGGCGCTGAAATAACAGTTGCTAAAGTCGATCCCGGCGGTGTCGAGACCGCGCAGGTCAAGATGGCGAAAGTCGCAGGATGTCAGCTGGCATGGCTCGCCCTGGGACTTGCGCTGATTGAACTCTTTGATTTTGCCGTCGCCAACAGTTGGTAGAGCGAGTCTTCGTAGGTTAGCGGTTTAAGCGCTATAGCTGCCGATCATCCGCCGGCGGTCCGAGAATCCAGCGAGTCCAACTAAACTGATCGGCGCTATTTAGAAGTTCTTAAGCGCTTTTCCTGGCGTGCTCTTTCGAGGGCCAGCTTGATCAGTCGATCGATTAGCCAGGAATAGCTGATGCCGCTCGCCTGCCACATCTTCGGGTACATGCTGATCTTGGTGAATCCGGGAATGGTGTTAATCTCATTGACCACGACCTGCCCGTTGGCGCGCAGGAAAAAATCGACCCGAGCCATTCCCTCGCAGCACAGCACTCGGTAAGCCCGCAAGGCGAGCGCGCGGATTTTTTTCACCACGGTCTTTGGCAGCCGCGCGGGAATTTCGAAACGCGCGCCTTTATCGTCGATGTATTTGGCGTCGTAAGAATAGAAGTCATGTTGCACGATGATTTCGCCCGGCAGTGAGGCGATCGGTTTCTCGTTGCCAAGAACGGCGCACTCGATTTCACGGCCCGGAACGAATTCCTCGATCACGATCTTGTTGTCGTAGCGAAAGGCGTCTTCGATCGCGCGCCTGAAATTTTCTTTGTTGGTGACCTTATTAATGCCAACCGAAGAGCCGAGATTTGCCGGCTTGACAAATAGCGGCAGACCGAGGGCTTTCTTTACCTTCGCAAAACTGACCCTATTCATATCGGCGCGTTGAAAAGCCAGGAACTTTGCGATGGGAATCCGGGCATCGCGCAGCAGCCGTTTCATCACGTCTTTGTCCATGCCCACCGCGGATCCCAACACACCCGCCCCCACGAAAGGGACATTGGCGAGCTTGAGCAAGCCTTGAATCGTGCCGTCTTCGCCAAACGGTCCATGGAGCACTGGGAAAACCAGGTCCACCGGCCCAAATGGCGCGCCCGCCGATGGCCGGACCATTGGGGCGCGGGATTCTCCCGGCAGCACGGCGGTGGCATTCTTCAGGTCGCGGCATTCGACCTGGGACTGCTCTACACCAGTCAGCAAGCGCGCTCTAGCGTCGGTGAACCATCGCCCTTGTTTATCGATGCCAATGGCGACGACGTCATACTTTTTTTTGTCCATCGCCTCGTAGATGTTTCTCGCCGATATGAGGGAAATCTCATGTTCGGCGGATTTACCGCCGAAGAGTAACGCGACGCGTAGTTTTTTTCTCATCGGTCTGCTTGGGATGTAAGTGAAGGTCGAAGATAGAGAATCGATCTTCAATCCTC
>DASXSW010000253.1:0-3571 GCA_036505755.1 Binatia bacterium
AAGAGCGTGGAGCACAGTGACCTCAGCGCCAAGCTCCTTGGCAAGCGAGAGCGCGTATCCAATTGCCGGCACAGTAATAACAGAGAAATCTGTCGGGGCGAGAATGTTTTTTAGGGTGATCATGGCTTTTCTCCTCCCTTCACTTTTTAAGGGAGGCAACCTTGATGCCAAACAACTAATCGTCTTAATCCGGCGATTTTAGGAATACTTTCTCGACCTCGGGAGGCGCATAGCGGACTTTGTGAAGGAGCTTTCCTACGGGATGTACAAATTATTATACACCGCAGCTGATTCCATGCATTAACTTGCTAACCAGCTTTCACCCTATACCCGCTCCTGAATTCCGTACCGCGCGCTGACGTTCTGTGCGATTGAGACGAGGATAATTAGAATCGTGAACATGAGAACGCCGAAGGCGCTAAGTTGTTGAAACGAGCCGTTCGACCAGAGATCGAAGATAATCACCGATGCCGTGCGATTGCTCGAGCGCGCGAGCATCAGTGAGATCGTCAGCTCCCTGTAGGCGTGAACCATCACCCAGAACCATCCTGCCATGAGACCCGGCCGCAGTAGCGGAAGGTAAATATGATAGAAGTTTCTCCACCAACCTCCGCCTGCCACCGCCGCCGCTTCTTCCAGCTCAGTGTGAATCTGCACCATTGACGTGGACACAAAACGTAAAGCAAAAGGCAGATATCGCGTCAGATAGGCGAGACCGATGATGCTCAGCGTACCGATGATGGGCAGCGGGACAAGGAGATAGAGCCACAGGAATGCGGAACCGAGCACGACACTCGGCAGCGCGATCGGCGCGAAGGCAAGAAAGTCGAGGATTTTTCGCCCGCCAAGCCGCGTCTTGTGCACGAAGTAACTGATCGCCGCGACCAACAACATGACGATCGAAGCCACACTGACACCGAGCAATGTGCTGTTCCACAAAGGCTTGAGGGCATAGCTGCCCTCGGAAAAAAGAGTTTTGTAATTGATCAGCGTCAGCGTTTCTAGCACTTCCGCAGTTGGCGGCCGAAAGCGCGGCAGCAAGGACGCGTAGAGCATCGTGAGAAACGGTAGTCCGGTAATGAAGAAGACTAGCACTAGGCTGAGCGCACACGTAAGATATTTCCATCCACCGAGATCGATGCGCCGCGGCCGATAATCCTTGCCGGTGATTGTTTGATAACGCTCACCGTGACGGACAAGCTGGAAATAAACATAAAGCAGCGCCATCGAAAGAAACAGCAGAACTATCGAATAAGTGCTCGACAGGCCCCAATCCGTCGGCGTGCGCGATGTGTTGAAATAAACTTGCGTTGTATAAACCGCCACACGAGCGCGGCCGCCAAGCAAGAGCGGCACCTCGAAACTCTCAACTGTCTGAATGATTAAAAGCAGAGCGGCCGCTGCCGCCGCGGGTAAGATAAGCGGTAAAGTCACCCGGCGAAACGTCGGCCACGTGCCCGCGCCAGCGATGGCCGACGCTTCTTCGAGCCGCGGATCGATCGACTTCATTGCCGCGGACATTAGCAAATAGGCGAGCGGCGTCATTTCCAAGGATTGCACCCAGACCATACCCCAAAATGAATAAATGTTTAGAAAGCGCGGCACGTCCGTCAGCGCGTTGATGATGTGATTCAACACCCCGATACTCGGGCTCGCCGTGAGGATCCAGGAAATCGTAATGATAACCCCCGGGATGATAATTCGCCCCAGGGTGATCATGCCGATCAGCCTTGCGAGCGGCATATTGGTTCGCTCGACGGTCCACGCTAAAAAGGTCCCTCCGAAAAAGGCGCAGACGCTTGACAGGAATGCGAAATAGAGCGTGTTCAGGCTCGCTTCCCAAAATTCACTGATGCCGTATGCCCTCGCATAATTGGCAAGCGTGAAGCTCAGGTCCAAAAAACCGGCCTCGCCGGGCCGAATCGTCTTTAGGCTGGTCCAGATTATCAAAAGAAGTGGAACGAGGACTTGGTACGCGAGAATGACGACCAGGCCGATGACAACGATGCCGCCGCCACTCATGACGGGCGGCCGCGTGCCGGCTTCCCAACGGAGCGGGCTCGTCGCCATGACGTCAGACTACCGGAACCGTTATTTCAACCGGCCGATGGATTGGTTCCAAGCCTCGTGCAGTCGTTTGGTAATGTCGTCGCCGACGATGTTATAAGTCACGAGCTTGATATTGTCGGGCAGGTACGGATGCTTGATTGTGAGCGGCCCGCGCAGAATTTCATTGATTAAATTCTGGCTATCCTGCGACAGTGTCCAGTCAACAAATAACGCCGAAGCATAAGGATGCTGAGTATTTTTGTTGATGATCATAGCCCCGGCGAAGGATAGCACAGGCGCGGTCAATACCATGGCGAAGGGCGTCTTCGGATCCTTTTTTTTATGCTCCACGCCGACATAAAAGTAATTGTCGCCCTGAACTGCATGATCGCCGGTGAGCATGAGCTCCATGCGCTGCGTGTGTCCTTGCTGTATGATCGGCTGATTTTGGCCCATGCATTTGAGCCACTCTTTGACCTTCCCTTCGCCCATCATGACATAGAGTCCGGCCATGAAGCGCGTCTCTGGTGGATCGAAAGAAACCTGACCCTTGAACTCGGGCTTGCACAGATCGAACCAAGTCTTTGGCGCTTTGTCCGGCTTGATTAGATCCGTGTTGTAAGAAATACCATGTTCCGCCCAATACCACGGCGTCCAGCGATTCTCCGGTTCGATGAAACCTTGGTATTGCTTCAAAATCTTTTTCGTTGCCGGCGTCGGAAATTTTGCGACCAAGTTCTGTTTCAGTATCACCGCCATGTCCGGCACGCCTAGAGTGAGGATATCGGTTAGATGGCGGCCGGCAGTTTCTTCTGCAATGAAGCGCTCTGCAGCGTCCTGAGATCCGATGTCGCCCATTTCAACTTTTACAAATGGATAGCGTTTTTCGAAGAGATTGACGTGGTCGCGGGCGATCTTACCGCGCCAAGTATGAACGAAGTTAAGCTTGCCTTCTTTGCGGGCACCTTCTTCCAATCGCTTTTCTCGCTGGTCGGCGGGCAATTTTGCTAGGGTAGCATAGAGCTGCTCCGCCGAAGCTTCAGTTGCGAAACTTTCGACGCCTGACAACGCCACCAATAAGGCGATAATGGCGAATCCGAATACGCGAGCGACCTTGAGCATCGTGATTTCCTCCCTGTGCGAGACTCCGCTGTCGTTTTCCTATAGTCCAGGCGCGCGCGTTATTTCAAGCCGCCGTGTTTTGCGAAGCCCCGCGGATAAGAGTAGAATTCTCCTCGGCTCTGAAAAATGGAATTTTGCAATGCCACCGAAAATTTACATCGACGGTCAAGCCGGCACGACAGCGCTCAGAATCCGCGATTGGCTAGCGGGCCGCAATGATCTTGAGGTCGTAACGCTTCCCGAAGAGCTGCGCAAAGATCCCGCCGCTCGAAAGCAGGCCCTGCAAGACGCGAGCATCGTACTTTTGTGCCTTCCCGATGATGCTGCGAAAGAAGCCGCCACTTGGCTCGCCGACTCGCCTGTGCGAATTCTCGACGCCAGCACGGCGCACCGTGTTGCC
>DASXSW010000254.1:0-6609 GCA_036505755.1 Binatia bacterium
GGAGACTGCGGCCAAATGATTTGGAGAAGAATCTTTCGACGCGCGAGGCTTCCTTGAGAGACCATTTGAAACCGCCGTTGAAGCGCGCCAACTCTGCAGTTTCGCTATAACCGTTGAGGGGTAGCACCGGCATGCGCAAGACTTTCTCGCCTAACACTGCCTCGGTGATCGCGATATCGGTCTCGGTCACCGAGTCGCGCATCGCGTGGACCCGCGTGAGCGCGGCGATGAACGACCGTTCGGCCTCAAGCACTTGATCCTTGGAAATCTGGCCGTCTTGGAAGAGCCGGCGCCGCCTGATGACCTCAGCCCGAAGCGCTGATTGTTCTCTTTCGTAGCCGGCCAGGAGCTTTCGATCCTGCGCTAGCGATGATTTCATCGTTTCCATGGAACTAGACTCAGTCGTCGCATCGCCGGACAGGTTATGAGGCGGCTGTTTGGTTTGCCGATTCCAGCCGCCGAACATAAAAAAGGTGACAAAAACGACTGGGAGCATGGCTGCTGCCACCAGTAAAGTCCAGGACTTGCTTACTTCTGCGAACATGAAGCCCAAAGTCTAGGGGCTTACGGGCGCGGGGTCAAGGCAAAAAAATGGCCCGCAACGGCAGCATCCGCTACGGGCCAGTAGTCAACCGAAGGTAACTGTTTCGGTGCGGCGAGTGAACCCTCGGAGCCGTTATTTTGTCTATCTCCCACGCTAGACCGACGCCAGTAGACCGCGCTGAATTAGATCTTGCGCCAATTTCACTTTGTAGACGTTATCCTTGAGTGGTTTGGCACCTTCGAGAGCAATGGCGCCAGCTTGCTTTGCGCTGGCTTCATCCATTCTTTTACCGCGGAGAAATTCTTCCGCTTTCGCCGCGCGCCACGGGATCGGTGCGACTCCGCCCATAACTACGCGCGCATCGCGCACTGTGCCGGCATTACTTTCGACAATCGTTGCCACTGCGACGATGGCATGATCCCACGCGAGCCGCTCACGGACCTTGTGGTAAAAACCTTTGCTTCCGGTTCGTGGTGTCGGGACATAGATTTCGGTGACGATCTCTCCCGGGTTCAGAACATTTTCCCGCTTGTAATCCACAGCAGGTAGAAGGAAGAATTTTTCCAGGGGAATCGTCTTTTCACCGGCCGGTCCGGCGATCTTGATTTGCGCGCCGAGCGCGACCAATGCCGGCGCGGTGTCCGAGGGATGGACGATGTAGCTCGGTCCGCCGCCGAGGATCGCGTGAAATCGACCATCTCCCGTCACCGTATAGCAAACCTGACCGCCTTTGCGCAGACAGGTGAAGTTCGACGAGCGGAAATACCAGCAGAACGGCCGCTGGCAAATGTTGCCTGCGATGGTGCCGGCGTTACGAATCTGCGGTGAAGCCGCCTCGCCGGCGGCATCGGACAGAATCAGCAATTTTTCTCTTACTGCTGGGTGCTCTTCAATGTCGGCGAGCTTCGTTAAGGCGCCGATGCGAAAACCGCCGCGCTCTTCCTTGATATAATCGAGGCCCGGAATGGATTTGAGGTTGATCAGGTAGTCGGGCTCGACGACATGATCTTTCATCAGCTGCAGATACTCGCTGCCGCCGCCGATCACCGCCGCGACTTTTTTCTGCTGCTGAAACTTCTGCAAGAGTCCGACCGCTTCTTTGACGCTTTTAACATCGATATTTTGAAAGCTCTTCATAACCGTTCCTCCTCCATCAGACCTGGCGGGCCTGCAGGATTTTATCCGGTGTGATGGGTAGTTCTTTAATCCGCTTGCCGGTCGCGTTGAAGATCGCGTTGGCGACGGTCGCCACGGCCGCCGTGATCGGCGGCTCGCCGACGACTTTGCCGCCAAACGGGCCATAGGGGTCGTAGTGTTCGATGAAGATCACTTCCACGTTCGGCGCTTCGAGATGGGTCGGCACTTTGGCGTCGCGGTAGTTCGGATTGATCGGCGTTGCCGTGAGTTTGTCGATGATCAACTCTTCGCTAAACGCCATGCCGATGCCTTGCACGACGCCGCCCATGATCTGGCTCTCCGCCGGCATGCGATTGAGAATGTTTCCGCTGTCGTGGGCCGCCACATAACGCGTAATTCTCACGTGCCCCGTCAAGGTATCGACTTCCACCTCGGCAAAATGAGCCGAGAAGCTTTTGCCTTCGACGTCTTTGAATTCCGGATTCGTCGTAGCGCGTCCGATCAGCTCGCCCGCTCTTGCCACTGCGCGCTCGAGTGGAATCTTCTGTGACGGATTGGATTTGACAAACACCTGGCCGTCACGCAAGTCCAGTTCTTCTGCTTTAGCCTTCAGCTCCGGCGCCGCCAGCGCGAAAATTTGTTTCCGCACGTCTTCCGCCGCGGCGATCACCGCAGGACCAGTGAAAGATGTCGTGCGGCTGCCAGACTCGCCGACGGAATAAGGCGTGACATCCGTATCACCATTGGTGACTTGAATTTGGTTCAGCGGAATCCCCAACGCCTCCGCGGCGATGATCGCCATGGTGCTCTTGGCGCCGGTGCCGATGTCGGTCACGCCCACCAGCAAGTGCGCGCTGCCATCGGGATTGATGCGAATGGTCGCCGCGCCTAATCCGGGACGAAATGGGTAACCGCCAAGCGCCATCCCGATCCCGTGCTTTTTGACACCGGGCGCGGCGCCGGGCTTATGCCATTTCTCGCTCCAGCCAATGCGCTTGGAGCCTTCGATGATGCACTGCTCGAGATAGTTCGAAGTGAACGGCAGCTTGCTCTTGTACTTTTGAATCCGGTTCTTCATGAACATGTCCAGCGGATTGATCCCCAGCTCATAGGCGATGTGATCCAGAAAAGAGGCAAACCCGAAGACCGACTGCGGATAGGCCGGCGCGCGATAATTGGCGCTGACCACCGTATTAGTATGAACCGGCTTTATGACTTTCTTGAAGTTTGGGATGTTGTAAAAGTCGGTGCCGCTCAAGTTGCCGCTCTGCTTGCGGTACGCCCCCATATTGGTAACGGCATCCAACTGCACAGCGGTAATCGTGCCATCCTTCTTAACGCCGATCTTGTAGTGCTGCTCCGAGGGCCAGCGCCCGTGCATGCCTATGTAGTCGTCCTCGCGGGTAAACTCGAGCTTGACCGGCTGGTTGGTGACTTTGGCCAAGACCGCCGCCATGTAATCGTAGTCCTGGGCCTGATTCTTGTTGCCGAAGCCGCCGCCCATGTATTTCGAGACCACCCGCACTCTGCTCAGCGCCAGGCCGAAGTCTTTGGCGATGTCGGTGCGCGCGTTGGAAACACCTTGCGTGGAGGCATAGACGGTCAGCTTGCCGGCATCCCACTTGGCGATGCTCACGCGCCGCTCGAGCTGGGCGTTATTGGTGTGCTTGGTGATATAGGTATCTTCGAAAGTCTGGTCGGCTTCTTTGAAGCCCTTCTCTAGATCGCCCCAGGATTCTTCAATGGGCGCGCTGAAGGCGCCTTTGCCGACGGAGAGATTACCATTGGTTGAGATCTTCGGCGCGTCGGGTTTCAACGCTTCATTGGGATCGAGTACGTGGGGGATCTTTTCATACTTGATTTCAATCAGCTTGAGCGCGTCCTCGGCAATATGCCGGTCGGTGGCCGCCACCGCGGCAACCGCGTCGCCGACAAAGCGCACGGGGTTATTAAAGATAAAGCGCTGGTGCGTGTGGCCGCCGCTCGACCATGGCACCTTGGCGTTTTCATGATGGATGACCGCTTTCACGCCCGGCAGTTTTTCCGCCTTGGAAATATCGATGCTGACTATTTTGGCGTGCGGCACGTTGCTGCGCAGGACGCGCGCGTAGAGCATGCTGGGAAGCTGAATATCGCCGGTGTAATGCGCTTGCCCGGTAACGCGCTCGTAAGCGTCGATGCGCGGAGTTCTTTTTCCGACAATAGAAAATTCTTTTGGTGCTTGTGCCATAAAAGCCTCCCTTAGCGCGCCTTCGCCGCCACGGCCAGCACGGCGGCCACTTCACGGTTATAGTTACCGCACCGGCAGAGGTTGCCGGACAGGCCGCGCCGCGCCTGCGCTTCATTGGGTTTGGAATTTTTCATCAGCAATGCTTTACCCGACATGATCTGACCGGAAGTGCAAAAGCCGCATTGCGGCCCGTCATGTTCGATAAACGCTTCCTGCAGCGGATCGAGCTTGTCGCCTTTCGCTAAACCCTCGATGGTCAGGATATCTTTACCCTCCATCCAGACGGCGAGCTGACTGCAGGAATATATGTTGCGCCCGTTGATGATCACGGTGCAGGCGCCACACTCACCGCGATCGCAGCCGATCTTCGTTCCGGTGAGGCCCAGCTCATCGCGCAGCACTTCGGCCAAGGTGCTTCGGTGTTCGACCTCGACGCGGTACGCTTTGCCGTTAACCTTGAGAGTGATCGCCGCTCGATTGCCGCGCGCTCCGACTGTTTCCGGCGAATAGGCCTCGGCGGAATCGGATTTGATAAGTCCCGCCGAAATCACCGCGGTGCCAATGGCGCCGCCGCCGATTCCTTTGAGAAATGAACGTCGCGATAGCTTCGTTCCTTTCTTTTTTTCTTCCATGGCCGGATACCTCCTGTTTTGAACCTACTTATAACGCCTCTGAATGGCTAACCGGTAGTATGGAAGCCCAGGGTCTGTCAATGATAAACTGCGCCTTGCCGCAGGCCGGCAAAATAGCTAATCTCCGGCCCAGTTCCATGGCCGCGAAATACCCCATTAAATCCGAGGGAGAACAGCTAGAATCTTTGCTTGGCGAGCTAGAGAAAGAGCATGCCGTAAAGGAAATCTCCGGCTGGGAAACCGGTTTTGCCAACTTGAGTCGCGCGCTGGACGGAATCCTGCCTGGCCTCTACCTACTAATCGGACCGCCGGCATGTGGCAAGACCTCGCTGGCCAAACAACTCCTCGATCAAGTGGCTCTGGACAACAACGTGCCGGGAGTCTTTTTCACTCTGGCCGAAACGAGTAAGGAACTCAGAATCAAAACCCTGTCGCGTTTAAGCGGCCTGGAAAGTCGCGAGATCCGGCGCGGCAGCGCTTATCTACTCCACTGGTATGGCGTGCCGAAGCCACATCACGGAGAACCGGAACAATTGCCCCCCAGCTGGGAAAAATTGCAACAATCGGCCCGTGAAGCGAAGAGTTGGCTCGATCTAATTTACATCGTTGCGTGCGCAGCGAATACCGACCTCCGGGAAATTGAAAAGTGCATCGGCGAGCTTCGGGCAACAGCAAATAGCCAAAAAATCTTCGTCGTCATCGACGACTGCCAGCGCCTCGGACAGCGCGATCAAGCGTTGGTGGAGCGTCTGCCAATCATCGCCGAGCAACTCCAAGAAACCGCGGTGAATCTGAAAACGCCCATCCTCGCAATCTGGCCCAATCTTGGTGAGATCGTTGAATCCCAACCGCAGGCATGGGGCGAAAAAATTGCCAGCCCGGATGTCATTCTCGTGTTGGAAAAAGATCCTGAACGAAACAAAAGACTCACCGAACCCACTCAGGCACTCATTTTGCACATCGTCAAAAACCGCGGCAGCGAAAAAGGCAAGATTGCTTTTGATTTCTTTCCGGCATTTTCAAAATTTACAGAAGTAGAGTCACCGTAACAGTGCAGGTGAAAGACGCTCGGTTTAGCTACGCTGTGTAGCAATTTTGATGCGGCTCGCGCGAGCATGACAGCGCATAGGGAGCGCGCTCGCTGCTGAGTGATCGGCATTTCGTCTTGCGATCTACTATGCGTTTATCGGCTGCCAACGATAGCAATTAATTGGCAAACGACCGCCTTCGACTACCAACGCTGCCTCGTAATTGTCGCCAGGATTGAGCTCCATGAGCTTCCACCCGGGCACACTCGCGTGGATGAGGGCGCGTTGATCATCGGCCAGTGTAATCTCCACCTCGTCCAATTTTCCCGATAGCCCCGTGCCTTTGGCTTTGAGAAAGGCTTCCTTGCTGGTCCAACATTTGAAAAAAGCCTGCCGCTGTAGGTGCGCCGGCAGAACGCGGAACGCTGCCAACTCCTTGGCGGTGAAAAATCGTGCGGCCACCTCGTCGAAAGCATAATCTTCTTTGACGAGTTCGATATCGACGCCGATCTCACGGCCACGAGTCACTCCAAGGAGCGCCACCTCGTAAGAATGCGAGAGATTGAACTGAACGCCGCTCCCGGCAAGTTCGGCGGCTAATCTTGGCTTGCCATTGACGCTGTCAACGAATTGCAAGTCCGTCGGTGCGGTCTTCAGATATTGCAACAAGATCGAGCGCAGTGCGGCATGGGCAATGACAAACCGTCGCCGGTGTACATCAAACTTGAATCTCGCGGCTCGCTCTCGCTCCGTGGATGAAAGGAGACCGGTTAGCGATGCATAGGAGTCTCCCGGCTGCGTCAATGAAATCAGCCAAACATCGACCGTGTTTTCCGCTAACGCGAGATTCACGGGTGGTCCAGCCCAAGTCGTATTCGATGGATCGTGGTGCGGCACGGTCGCGAACTCTCCTTCGCAGGGTTCCTAAAAGCTTTAAGTACAGCTAAGCCGCCTACTGCCTTAGGTCAATCACGCATATTTTTTACCTGAAATCCGAACAGGAATCGATGATGCCCCGTCAATTAGTGCCGCGAGGTC
>DASXSW010000255.1:0-15742 GCA_036505755.1 Binatia bacterium
CGGCCGGAGAGCTCGTGATAATCGGCACCAATGCGATCGACGACCGTTTCGATCGAGGAATTGATCAGCTCCACGACAACCACAAATAAACTGCTGCCTATCAGCAACGCCCGCTCGGCGCCGTCCTTGCCCAGCCACCAAGCGGTGGGAAGAATGATTATTAACAGACAAATTTCGTAACGCAGTGACGCCTGAGTACGCCAGCCAGCGCGAATCCCTTTCAACGAGCAATCAGTCCCGCGAATGATTTGCTCAAACGGTTCGGTACCAAGCTTAGCCATGCAGCAGAAAAGTGACGCAGCTCAGCCCGATATTCGAAAACTGAAACCTGGCACTTGACACTTCCTTGAGCGGTGAAGCCATCGTCGCCCTCACCGTTCCTTGAGCGCGTTCAAGACTTTTTCCGCGGTGATCGGCAGTGACTTGATGCGCACACCTACCGCGTCCTCAATCGCGTTGGCGATAGCCGGAGCCGTTGGAATCAAGGCAGTCTCGCCGATACTCATGCTGTTATAAGGCCCGCTGCCGAAATCGGATTGCAGGATCGTGGTTTTGAGCTCCGGAATATCTCGAATGTTGGGAATCTTGTACTCGCCGAGATTCGTCGCCAAAACCTTGCCGCTTTCGTCATAGGCGAGGTTTTCGATCAATCCATATCCCACGCCCATCATCACCGCGCCGTCAATCTGACCTTGGTGCGTCAGCGGATTCAAAATCGTTCCGGTATTATGAGCGGTGGTCAGTTTTATTACCCGCACTTCGCCGGTTTCTTCATCGACCTCCACTTCCGCGACTTGGGCGACCAGGGACGCCTCCGGCCCATCGGCCATATTGACATAATGACCCTCGGCAGTCAGCGCTTTGCCGTTGGCGCGGGCGATCTCGGCAAACGACATGCGCCGCTCGGCTCGTCCATGGGTCACGCCACCATCGTACACGATCAACTCCTCGCGCGCTGCGTTCATCGACTCGGCCGCGACGTTGAGAACCTCATCACGCAGCTTACGCGCCGCATCGAGGGCCGAGCTGCCATGCACCCGGGTGCTGCTGCTGCCGCGCACTCCGGTATCCTTGATCACCTTCGATGAGTCGAGCATTTCGACGCGGATCGAATCCAGCGGCACCTTGAGCTCTTCACCGACGATCTGGCGCATCATGGTAAAAACTCCCGGCCCCGTATCGGTGACCGCGGAGGCGAGCGTGATCACGCCATTCTCATCGAGTTTTACCAGAGCATAAGATTCGCCGCCTTTGGAAACCCAGTCGGCGATCGCACAACCGCGCCCGACCTTTTTTGGTTTGGCTTGGCGATAGCCCGACTCGTGGAGCGCTCTGGTCAATGTCTCGTTCGCCTTCACGTGCGGAATGACTTCGCCCAAGGGAGAGGTATCGCCGTCCTGCATCAAGTTCATCCGGCGAAACTCGGTCGGATCGATGCCCAAGCGCTTGGCGACTACGTCACACTGGCTTTCACAAGCAAACATGGCTTGCAGATGACCCGGAGCGCGCATGTAACCGCATGGCATTTTGTTGGTGTAAACATAATTCTCTTCGACCAAACAATTCGGCACCCGATAGGGACCCGGCGCATCGTGGGCGCCGACTAAAAAGCCCTGCGGCCGGTAAGCGCCGTAAGCCCCGCTGTCGAAAATGAATTGCACATGCTGCGCGATCAAGATGCCATTTTTCTTAACGCCGGTCTTGACCTTAATCACCGCGCCGTGGCGCGGATTCCCCGCGATCAATTCTTCCGTGTAGTCGATCGGCAATTTGACCGGGCGGCCGCTTTTTTTTGCCAGCGTATAACACAGCGCGACATCGTTGCCGTCGCCTTTGCCGCCGAAATCGCCGCCGACATAACAGGGATGGACAACCAAGGTCGACGGCGACACCTGCAGCGTGTTGGCCACCGCGTCTCGCATCGAGAACGGGCTCTTGTTCGAGGACCAGATCTCAGCCGTGCCGTCGGCGTTGACTCGCACGAGAGACGAATGCGGCTCGATGTAGCCCTGGTGCACCGCTGCTACCGTGAAAGTATTTTCGACGACCACGTCCGACTGGCGGAATCCTTCTTCCACTTCGCCTTTTTTCCACGTGAGATGCACGAAGACGTTGCTCGGCGTGTCGATCTTGTGGAGCAGCCCTTTGTACTCGGCAAGATCCGGATGGAGCAGCGGCGCGTTCGATGCCATCGCGTCAAGCGGATCGGTGACGATAGGCAAGTCTTCATACTCAACTTCGATTAGATCCAGCGCGGCCTCCGCGATCGCCTCGCTCTCGGCCGCCACCGCGGCGACTTTTTCGCCGGCGTAGCGCACGACCCGCTCTGCAAGCACCGGCATATCGACGATCTTCTTGCCGATCTTGGCGCCGGCCATATCCGCTCCTGTGACAACCGCTTTAATCCCCGGTAACGCGAGTGCTTTGGAGATATCGATATTTTTGATCCGTCCGTGGGCAATGGGGCTTCTCAACACTTTTGCCCAAAGCATCTGCGGCAGCGTGACGTCGACCGCATATACCGCGCCACCGCCAACTTTTTGCTCGCCTTCAACTCTCGGGCTGCGAATACCGACACTTCTTATCTCGTTCATGTCGTTCCACCTCGCTACTTTACCGCACTAAAATTTAACCACTGACTGTGATTTTCCGTTTTAATATTAATTCGGTGTTACAAAATGTTTTCCTCGGCGTTCACTTGTTTTCGATACACAACTATGTTTTCTGGTAGTTACAACAACACACCATTCGTCGCAAGTATATTCAACATTATTAAGGAGGAATCTCGTGGACGACGTTAAGAGTCAAATGGAAGGCGTTACTCGCGTATATTTAGAATTGGACAACAAAATCTCCGATAAAGGCGGCGTGCAAAACCTTTTTGGCATGAACCGCAAAATTCGCCAAGCCCTCGAATCCATCTCCATCGGCGAGCTCGATTCCATGCTGGCGGAAATTCATCGAGCTAAAGAAGGATTGACTCGGCTTCAAGAGGACGTGGTTGAAATTCGTGTTTTGAAAGAGGTCTTGAGTTCACCGCTGCCGCGACCAAACGGCCAGCCGCGCGCTTAATCACCAACACAGCGCCGAGCACAGACACATCTTTTATTTCAGAACTGCGTGATGATTGGCACGCAGGAATCTACTTTCCTTGCGCGCGAAAATTGATCTAATAGTTCGTTTTGTTTACGAAGTTATTGTTTCAGCGATAAAAACATGGGCTAGATCTGCCTTGACACCGATAGGTGCTGCAACCGGCTCAAGAGCTCGCCCAATGAGCCGACATCGATCGCAAGGCCATTTTGATAAGCGATCGCCTGATTTGAATAAGGAGATATCCTGGCCCCTGGCGTGATGATTCCCACCAAGTTCAGCGGGTCGGCCGACGACACAATGACCGGGCTATCTTGCATTGAGGCGCTGCGCCTCCTCTCACGCACCGCCTCAACGGCGTTGGATAAGGCGAACTGCTCGCCGACAAACCCATTGACGAAACGCCCGCCGCGAATCTCACCGCGCGCTTCCAGACGCCGATAAACGCCGAGCAAACTGCGCCACGGCGGCATATTCATCTCCCGCGCGAGCAGATCGCGGAAGACAATTCCATAGCGTTCGAGCAACTGTCTGGCGCGCCGCTCAAGTACCGCCTCGCTACTCAAGCGATCATCGGGGGATGGATCACGCCACAGCGACCAGCGGCCCACAGGCATGGCGCGCTCGCGACTTCTAGCGCCGGAGATGACTCGGAGACTGCGCCGCCGCTCCAGACGTTTATGATCGGGAGTCAAGAGAACTCTCAGTCCTGCAATTCCATCGCCGGTGGCAATGCCGTGCGCGACAAGCTGCCACAAAGCCTCCTCGACTTTGACTTTGAGTAGGCCCGTACCGCGCGCAATGTCGGTCAGGAAGGAAGCGCCGTGGCGGTCGAGATAGCGCGCGACTTCCACTGCCATCGGCGACAGAGAGTCGATCTGATCGAAGCGCAGCCGGGTGTCATCAAGAAAGGCATCGAGCTCTTCGCGCAAGAGAAACGCGAGGGGCGCATTGCGCGCGGGCGCCAATAGCCGGCGGCCTCTTTTCGCGACGATTGAAGCTCCCGACAATGGCTCCGTCCCATTGGTTTCGCTTCGCAGCCGACCCCAAGCGACGACGCCGGCCAGACAGACATGCTCCAAATCTGCGGGATCGTAGTGTTCAAGGCGCGCTGGTAAAACATGCTGTTCCCACGCCGGCGCCGGCAGTTCCAAACCCTGCAATTGCCGAACCACTTCTAACACGCCATCCCGGCCGCGGAGTCGAGTCCGAGGCGTCACGTGTTGCCAGGATAGCAGAAACTGCATGAACTCCGCCGCTGACACCGGTTCGATCTCGCGGCGCATTCGACCTAACGTCAAGCGATGTATGCGCGCCAGCAGAACGCGATCGCACCACTCGACTTCGCCGCCGGCTATGCCCTTGGCCGTAAATTCGCCGCGCAGCACAACACCGGCGCTCTCCAGAGCGATCAATGCCGCCTCAATCTTGCCGGCCGGCACCCCCAAGCGAGATGCGAGTTCGGCCGCAGTGATCGGTCCGCTGACTTCCAACCAGCCCTGGACGATTTTTTTGATCGCGTCCTCTTCGGATGCGACCGTTTCGACGAAACCGAGCGGAAGTTCGATCGCTGGAGTCAATGAAACACTTGTCAGTGCCAAGCGAATCAAATCCGATCTCTCGGCCGCGACGTAGGCGAGATGCTCGCCGGCCGGGCTTTGCCAAGCGGCAATGGTTGCGCGACCATTTTGAATCAGCTTTTGAGCTAGCAGGTGCCAGTCCGGACGAATGTCGATGGGCAGCAAACAGACGCCGAGCAACAAATCGTGCAGCTCGTCTGCATTGCGCACTTCAGGCCAGGCTTGTTTGCGTACTTCGTCGATAGCCGCCGGATCAAGCCGGCCGAATTCGCGGCCGAGCCAAGGGTCCACCCGTCTTAGCGAGACGGCGCGCGCCCGCCGCTCCTCCAGCGGCGCGTCGTCCAAGAATGCATAGGGATTGGCATTGAGAATCTCATGGGCCATCGGCGACGGCGCCGGGGTGTCGATCGCCAGAGTTGCAATCGCGCCAGCTTCCATGCGCCCAAGAATTTCAGCCAAGCCATTGATGTCCATCGCCTCGTGCAAGCAATCACTTAAAGTTTCCTTTACTAGCGGATGATCGGGGATTGCCACCAATCCGTCCCGATGATTGTCCTGGCACATTACCTGCTCCGGAAACACCGCGGCGAGAAGATCTTCGGCGCGCATGCGCTGCAAAGCGACGGGCACCTTTTTTCCGCCGCTGTGGCGCATCACCGCCAATGCCCGCGTCGCGTTCCAACGCCAACGGTTGGTAAACATCGGTGAGGCCAGCGCGGCTTGCGTCAAATTGTCTTCGACAATCGCCGGCCGAAGCATTGCAAAGACGTCGGCCAGCGGAAAAGAATGCTGCTCAACCAGCGAAATGCAGATGCCATCATCCGTCGCCGCCGCTTGGAGCTCGCGGTCGAAGCTCACGCAAAAGCGCTTGCGCAGCGCTAGCCCCCAGGCGCGATTGATCCGCCCACCCCAAGGCGAATGAATGATCAATTGCATGCCACCCGCCTCGTCAAAAAAACGCTCGGCGATAATTTTTTCTTGAGCCGGCACCGTACCCAGAACCGAAACCGTCTCGGCGACGTAATCGACGATCTGCTCGGCGGCGCTCTGCGGCATCGATACTTGATCCATGACCCACTGAGTTGCCTGGGTGCGATCCGCAAGTGTATGGGCAACTGCGACCCGTAAATCCGAAACCGCCTTCGATAGCTCAAGGGTGCGGGCCGGTGCTTCGCCTAACCAAAATGGAATGCTCGGCGGTAGCCCTTGCGCGTCTTCGACCCAAACCTTGCCCGAACCAACGCGCCTGATCCGCCACGAGCGATTACCCAACAGAAAAATATCGCCGGCCAGACTTTCGATGGCGAAGTCCTCGTTGACTTTGCCAATGAAAGTCTCGCTCGGAAACTCAACGACGTCGTAGTCCGCGGTATCCGGGATCGCTCCGCCGTTGGTGATCGCGGTCAGGCGCGCGCCCCGGCGCGCGCGCAGCATCCCGTTAATTCGGTCGCGATGAAGGTAGGCGCTGCGACGGCTGCGACGGGTTTCTACGCCTTCGCTGAGCATTTCCAAGAGCTGTTCAAATTCCTCTCGCGTCAGCTCCTTGTACGGGTAGGCGGAACGGATGAGTTGCCATAAGGCTTCTTCACTGATTCCACCTTCTTCGCCTCTCCTATTTGCGCCCCCACCTCTTTCCTCCCCCGCATCGCGGGGGAGGATGAAGGAGGGGGTGCTCCGTCGCGGACGGCTGTGTCGCGCTAGGCTTTTTGTGCTTGATTCCAAGCTCGCGACGGTCGCCACCATCTGCTGCGCCAAGACATCGAGCGGCTTCGTAGTGACAGTAAGCTTGTCCAATTCGCCTTGTCGGACGGCGCGAATCGCCGCGACCGACTGCAATAGATCATCCCGCGTCAGGGGATAAAGAATCCCTTTCGGAATCGCCCCGAGCCAATGTCCCGAACGGCCCACCCGCTGCAGTAGGATCGCCAAATTTCGCGGCGAGCCGATGTGACAAACAACATCGACGTGGCCGATATCGATGCCGAGTTCCAATGACGCGGTGGCTACGACTACGGGGAATTGGCCCGACTTGAGTTTCTCTTCAACCTCGAGACGCGTCTTGCGCGATAAGCTGCCATGGTGGGCTCCGACTTTGCCCTCGCCGAGCCTCTCGGTCAATTGATGCGCCACGCGCTCGACCAAACGGCGCGTGTTGACGAAGACCAAAGTCGTGCGGTGCGAATGGACCTGTTCGACAAGCTTGTCGTAGACCGCCGTCCAGATATCCTGGCGAATGATCGGACCAAGCTCTTCGTCCGGAACCTCGATGCGCAGTTCCATCTCGCGCTGGTGACCGACGTCGGTAATGGCGCAGTCCGGCGCGCCGTTATCTGAAATTTGCCGAGTGCCGACCAGGAGCCGCGCGATTTCTTCGACCGGTTTCTGCGTCGCGCTCAAACCGATGCGCTGCATCGGCCGGCCGACCAAAGCATCCAAGCGCTCCAATGACAGCGCGAGATGCGCGCCTCTCTTGTCCTGCGCGACCGCGTGAATCTCGTCGACGATCAGGGTTTCGGCGGTTTTCAAGAATGCCCGGCTGCGCGCCGCCGTCAGAAGTATGTACAGCGACTCCGGCGTAGTGATTAGAATATGCGGCGGCTTACGCACCATCAGCTGTCGCTCGCGAGCCGGCGTGTCGCCCGAGCGCACGGCGACGCGAATCGTGGGGAGCAGAATGCCCTCCCGTCCTGCCAGATCATAGATCTCGTCCAGTGGGGCCTGGAGATTCTTGGCAATGTCATTGCCGAGCGCTTTGAGCGGCGAGACATAAACCACGCTGGTGCGGTCGTCGAGCCCACCGTTTAATGCGCGCTTGATCAATCGATCAATGGACCAAAGAAACGCCGCGAGCGTTTTGCCGGACCCGGTCGGAGCCGCGATTAGTGTCGACCTACCCTCAGAGATCGACTTCCAACCTCCGGCTTGTGGCGGTGTGGGACTCTGGAAGCGCTGGGTAAACCAGCGCCAAACTAATGGGTGAAAGGACGTTTCCAAAAGGCCCTTCTCTGATGAAGAAGAAAAACCCAGCGTAAAAGGAAATTCACGTTGGGTCAACAGACTGAATAACAAGAGAACAGTGAGAACCTGCTGTAATGATTACTTACTTTTCGGCGGGATGGTCTTTTTATTCCAACAAGCGGTGAGTTCTAGGGATGATCGCTTACGGTTGCGACTGAGTTTGATCCGGCAATGACCGGACCGACAAATCAATCGCAGAGTTCTATAGCGAGTAGTTTAAATACTCGGTTGACGAAATCACTTTGTGGATTTCGTCTCCGCTTTGCTCGGAGCTTTGCTTTCGGGCGCAGGCGAGGCGCCAAATCCTTGTCTTTGCAGCCCTTCCATTACCATTCTCGCACCCGCGTGGCCTTGATCGGCTAATTGATTGGTCTTCGAGACGAGATTCTTGAATTGCTCTTGGACTTTTTGCGCTTCTTGGAGCGCCGAGTCTTGGCTGCTCTTCATCATACTCAGGTTACCCCGCTCCACGATAAGTTGGACCGTTTGAAATCCGAAATAAAGCAGCAACGCGACCAGCGTAATGATGAAAGGCAAATTCGAAGCCGGCGTCACGGCTATGGCGGTTTCGCGATCCTCTACCGGTTCATCAGCAACGTTTTCAACTTCGTCGGCCATGCGACCTCACTTCTTCGCCGGCGGTGGCGGCGCGGCTTCCGGTCCTGCCGACAGATTGATGCCGCTTTCCGCCAGAAGCTTCTTAAGTTGTTCGTCATTGGTTTTTAATGCCAGATTGGCCAACACGGTGATCAATTGGCGATTGAGATTTTCGAGCTGGATCGTCTGCGCGATCATTTGTTGGCGCTCGGCAACCTCGGCTTGGATCGACTGATTTCCCAGACCGATCAGAATATTGACGATGACCAATAGCAGAATCAGTACCGACAAAGTCGTCGAAATGATTTTTACTGTTTTGGTCATCGGACTCATTTGCTGTCGCGCTAGTAAATCAAGTCACCGAGACGCTCCCAACGGACCCACCGGTCCGTGCCATCCCAGGACCAGTAGATCAAAAAGGCTTTGCCGCGGACATCGTTGAGATTGACGAATCCCCAAAAGCGGCTGTCGTAGCTCCGATCGCGATTATCGCCCATGACGAAGATATGATTCTCCGGAACCACCTTTGGCCCATAATCGTCGCCGTTGCCTACCGCGCCCCCCTGCGGATCATACCCCGCAAAATGAGCATGCGAATCGTCGATTTGTTTGCCGTTGATATAAACCTTCTTCGCCCGAACCTCGACGGTATCGCCGGCGACGCCGATTACCCGCTTGATGAAATCTTTCGAGCGGTCTTCCGGGAAGATGAATACGACCACGTCGCCGCGCTGCACGTTGGCATATTGCACCAGGTAGCGCTCGAGAAAAGGCATGCGCAAGCCGTAGGACAATTTGTTGACCAGGATATGATCGCCGATCTGTAATGTGGGTATCATCGAACCGGACGGAATCTTGAACGCTTGCACGATAAACGTACGGATAAACAGCGCCAAAATCAGCGCCATTAAGATCGCTTCCGCGTATTCGCGAAAGGTGGACTTCGTCTTCGCCGTTGCCGAACTATCCATCACATTTTGCTCTTTTACTTTATTCACCTTTTCCACTGCCATTAGCAACCCCCGCTGCTACACTTTGAGTGCCGCAAGAAAAGCTTCTTGTGGTATTTCGACTTTGCCGACTTGTTTCATGCGTTTCTTACCTTCTTTCTGACGCTCCAAAAGTTTTCGTTTGCGCGTGATATCGCCGCCGTAACATTTTGCGGTCACATTCTTGCGCAGCGCCTTCACCGACTCGCGGGAAATGACCCGGCTGCCGATGGCGGCTTGGATGACAACCTCGAAAAGCTGGCGGGGAATCAGCTCGCGCATTTTCTGCACGAGATCGCGGCCGCGGTAATAAGCTTTCTCACGGTGGACGATCATCGACATGGCATCGACCAGGTCGCCGTTGATGCGCACGTCGAGTTTTACGAGATCCGCCGGCCGATAACCGGCCATTTCGTAATCCATCGACGCGTAACCGCGGCTCACTGATTTAAGCCTGTCATAGAAGTCTACGACAATTTCATTCAAAGGCAACTCATAGACCAACATCACCCGCTTCGGGCCCAGGTAGCGTATTTCCTTTTGCGTGCCGCGCTTCTCCTCGCAGATCTTGAGCACGGCGCCGAGAAACTCTTGCGGCAAGTGCAATGTTGCCTGGATCACCGGTTCTTCGATTCTCTCGATCTCGCCCTCGTTCGGCAGCTTTACCGGATTGTCGATCATGAATGTGACCCCCGCCGTGGTAATCACGCGATAAACCACCGTGGCTGCAGTGGTGATGAGACTCAGGCCGAACTCGCGCTCGAGCCGCTCCCGCACGATATCCATGTGCAGCAAGCCGAGAAACCCGCAGCGAAAGCCGAAGCCCAAGGCTTGTGACGTCTCGGGCTCGTAGGTGAAAGAAGAATCGTTGAGGCGCAGTTTTTCCAGCGCGTCGCGCAATGCCTGATACTGCCCGGAATCCGTCGGATAGAGACCGCTGAACACCATCGGCTTCATCGGTTTGAAACCGGGAAGTGGCCCTCCAGCGGGACGGTCATCCGTCGTGATCGTATCGCCGATACGGGTTTCGGCGACCTCTTTGATGCCCGCCATGAGGAAACCGACTTCGCCTGCCCCGAGCTCCAGCACCTCCGTGGGCCCCGGTGAAAAAACTCCGAGGCGGAGCACTTCAAAAGCCTGGCCGCTCCACATCATACGAATCTTGGTGCCCTTGCGCACCAGGCCGTCGAAGATCCGCATCATCACGACTGCCCCGTGATAAGGATCGAACCAGCTGTCGATGACCAGGGCTCGCAAAGGAGCCGATGGGTCCCCCGTGGGCGGTGGAAAATGGTGTATGATGCCCTCGAGAATCTCTTCCGTGCCGATCCCTTCCTTCGCGCTGGCATAAACCGCATTCGAGGCGTCCAAGCCGATCACTTCTTCAATCTCGGCTTTCACGCGAGCGGGCTCGGCGCTCGGCAGATCGATCTTGTTGATCACGGGAAGAATTTCGAGGTTGTGATCCAACGCCATGTGAACATTAGCCACAGTTTGCGCCTCGACGCCCTGAGCGGCGTCCACCACCAGCAGCGCGCCTTCGCAGGCCGCCAGGCTGCGCGAGACTTCGTAAGTGAAATCGACGTGGCCGGGAGTATCGATCAAATTGAGTTTGTACTCTTTGCCGTCCTTGGCGCTATAACTCAGGCAGACCGGACTGGCCTTGATGGTGATTCCGCGCTCGCGCTCGAGCTCCATGCTGTCGAGAATCTGCTCGGTCCTTTCGCGCGCGCTGATTGCCCCCGTGAATTCCAACAACCGGTCCGCCAAAGTCGACTTGCCGTGATCGATGTGCGCGATGATGGAAAAATTTCTGATGTGGTCTAACGTCATCGGCCAACGCTTTTGCGGCAGTGATCGACGGTATGCCGCAACCCGTCTTTGAGGGTCATTTGCGGACGCCAGCCGAGAATCTGTGCGGCGCGGCCCGCATCGAGGCAACTGCGCCGTTGTTCGCCCGGCTTTGCCGGCCCATGCTGTGCCTCGATCGGACTGCCGACGGCTTGGCGCAAGTGCTGATAAATGGTTACCACGTCGGTTTCCACGCCGGTCCCGATGTTGATCGGGCCGATGAATGAAGATTGCAATGCCGCCACGTTGGCGGCAACCACGTCACCGACGTAAACGTAATCGCGCGTTTGCCGCCCGTCGCCGTTGATCACGGGTGTTTTCCCCGCCAGCAATGCGGACAGAAAAATCGCTACGACGCCGGCCTCCCCCTGGGCCGATTGGCGCAGGCCATAGACGTTGGCGTAACGTAAAGCGATATAGGGCAATCCAAACGCCTGATGATAGTACGAAAGATAGAGCTCGCCGGCGCGCTTGCTCACGCCATACGGGCTCGCGGGTTCGGTGTCATGGCTTTCCGGCGCCGGAAACACTTTTTGCTCGCCGTAAACCGCTCCGCCCGAAGAAGCGAAGATGATTTTTTTCACGCCGCTGTTTTTACAAGCCTCCAGCAGATTGATAAAGCCGAGAATATTCACGCGGGCGTCGAACATTGGATCAGCCACAGAATGACGCACATCCATTTGCGCCGCGTGATGGTTCAAGACATCAGGCTTAATCTGCTCGATCAATCGAGCCGCTTCTTTTTCCGCTATGTCGACCCGGTGCAGTGTGGCTTGGGAATTGACATTAACGTTTTGGCCGGTAGAGAAGTCATCGATGACATGCACTTCATGACCACCATCCAAGTAGGCGTCGACAACATGGGAAGCGATAAACCCCGCGCCACCGGTAACGGCTATTTTCACGCGCTCTTCTCTTTCAAATGCAAATGCGCGCGAAAATACTCGATCGTTTTGAGTAGGCCTTCTTCCAACTTAATTTTCGGCTCCCAATTGAGAATCTTTTTCGCTTTCGCAATATCGGGCTGGCGAACCTGGGGATCGTCCTCCGGCAACGGTTTGTAGACGATGGTGCTGCGCGAGTCGGTCAGCTCGATGATTTTCTTGGCAAAGTCGAGCACCGTCATCTCGTGAGGATTGCCGATGTTGACGGGCAAGTGATGATCGCTCTTAAGCAGCTTGTTGAGTCCATCGACCAGATCATCGACATACTGAAAACTTCTCGTTTGCTGCCCCTGGCCGTAAACCGTCAGCGGCTGCCCTTTGAGCGCCTGCATAATGAAATTCGGTACCACCCGGCCATCACGCATGCGCATGCGCGGCCCGTAGGTATTAAAAATTCGCACGATACGCGTATTCAAGCCGTGATAGCGATGATAGGCCATGGTCATCGCCTCGGCGAATCGTTTGGCTTCGTCGTACACGCCGCGCGGCCCGATCGGATTGACGTTGCCCCAATACTCCTCACTTTGCGGCCTGACCTGCGGATCGCCGTAGACTTCCGACGTCGACGCCAGGAGATACACGGCGCTCTTCGCCTTTGCCAAGCCCAGCGTATTATGCGTTCCCAGCGCGCCCACCTTGAGGGTCGGAATCGGTAATTCCAAATAATCCACCGGACTCGCCGGTGAAGCAAAATGGAGAATGTAATCCAGCGGCTCCTGCACTTCGATGAAGCGGCTCACGTTGTGATCGATGAAGCGGAAACGCGGATTTTTGAGGAACGGCGCCATATTTTCCTTAGCACCGGTCGAATAATTGTCCATGCAGAGCACTTCGTGCCCTTGATTGAGAAAGCTCTCGCATAAATGCGAGCCGATAAAGCCGGCGCCACCGGTCACTAGATATCTAGCCATCGTTCCGCCCTATCGAATAATAGGTAAAGCCGAGCTTGCGCACATCCCCTGGATCGTAAATATTGCGCCCGTCAAAAATCACCGGCTGCTTGAGCAGCCCCTTGATTCGCGCAAAATCCGGCCGGCGAAACTCGTTCCACTCGGTGAGAATAAGCAGAGCCGCTGCGCCGTGCAGCGCGTCATAGTTTCGGTGTGTGTATTGTATACGGTCACCGAAAATCTTTCTCGCTTCTTCCATGGCCTCGGGATCGAATGCTTGCACCCGCGCGCCGGCGGCCAAAAGCGATTCGATAACGGTGATCGACGGCGCGTCCCTCATGTCGTCGGTGCGCGGTTTGAACGCCAGCCCCCAGATCGCAAATGTTAGACCCGACAATGGTTCGCCGAAATGCCTTTTCACCTTGTCGAACAACAGTACCTTCTGACTTTCGTTTACCTGCTCCACCGCTCTAAGAAGCGCCATCTCCGGCTTATCTCCGCCCATGCTGATCATGGCGCGGATGTCCTTCGGAAAACACGACCCACCGAATCCGGCGCCGGGAAAAATGAAGTGCGGCCCGATGCGCCGGTCCAGACTGATGGCGCGGCGAACTTCGCTCACATCGGCTTTCATCGCTTCGCACAGGCGCGCTACTTCGTTGATGAAAGAGATCTTCGTCGCCAGCATAGCGTTGGCCGCGTATTTACTCATCTCGGCGCTCCGGCTATCCATGACCAGAATAGGATTTCCCGTGCGCAAAAATGGATCATAGAGTTCCTTGAGAGTCTCCAGTGCCTCGGCATTGTCGCCGCCCAAGACAACGCGGTCGGGCTTCATAAAGTCTTCCACCGCCGCGCCCTCCTTCATAAACTCGGGATTGGACGCAACCGCAAAGGGCTGTTCCGTTTCTTCTGAAATCCACTGCTTGATCCGATCAGCCGTGCCCACCGGCACCGTGCTTTTCGTGACGATGATCTTGAACGAGTCCATCGCTCTGGCGATACCTTTGGCGGTGGCTTTCACGTATTCAAGATTGGCGTCTCCGTTGGGCCCCTGGGGCGTGCCGACGGCGATAAAGATGATTTGGGAATTTTTAACCGAACTCGCCAAATCAGTCGTAAAGCTCAAGCGCTGATCCTGAGCATTGCGCCGGACCATTTCCTCCAGGCCCGGCTCGTAAATCGGCACCTTGCCGGCATTGAGCATTTCGATTTTATTTTCATCAATATCGACGCAGATCACGTCGTTACCGCTTTCGGCAAAGCAAGTGCCGGCAACCAAACCGACATAGCCGGTTCCAACTACAGCCAACTTCATGTTCTTCTTCCACCCTCGATAACTTCGCGAACGACATAAACCGGACGTTCCTGAGATTCATGATAGGTGCGCGCCAACATCTCTCCCAGGAGTCCCATGGTGACGAATTGAAAACCGATAAAAATAAGCAGGACCGCCAGCAGAAGCAGCGGCCGGCTGCCGATGTCCGCGTCGTAAACTAGTTTTTGAACGGTTAAATAGAGCGCGATCACAAACCCTGCTAAACCGCTGATCACGCCAATCGGTCCGAACACGTGGGACGGCCGGGTCGAATAGCTGCTAAGAAATTTCACCGTCAGGAGATCCAACACGACCCGTAGCGTTCTGGTAATCCCATATTTGGATTCGCCACGAAGCCGTGGCCGGTGGTTGACCTTGAGCTCGGCGATCTGGGCGCCCCTTTCGTAGGCGATCGCCGGGATAAAGCGGTGCATTTCGCCGTATAATCTGAGGCTCTTGGCCACCTCCTTGCGCATCGCTTTGAACGTGCAACCGTAATCATGAAGTTTCACCTTTGTTGTCCAGGATATCAGACGGTTAGCGATCATTGAAGGCAGACGGCGACTGAAAAACGGATCCTGCCGGTTGAAGCGCCAGCCCGCCACCAGATCGTTGCCCTCCCCGAGCATTTCAAGCAGCCCCGGAATGTCGGCCGGATCATTTTGCCCATCGCCATCCATCAGGACGATGATTTCCCCTTGCGCATAAGCCAAGCCCGCCGCCAGCGCCGCGGTTTGGCCAAAGTTCCGCCGGAGTCGCACCACTTTGAGACTCGGCTCTATGCAATGCAACCGGCTCAAAGCGGTAAAAGTGCCGTCCTTACTTCCGTCATCGACCGCGACGATTTCGCAACTTTTGCCCAACGTTGCCACGACGCCATTGATTTCGCGAATTAACGGTTCGACGTTTTCTTCCTCGTTGTAGACGGGAATGACTATGGAAAGCTCCATCGGCTCAGGAATGAAAATCGGTTAGCTCGACGAACCCTTGGTATCGTTCTTCAATATCCGTCAGTGAGACGTCGGTAAGCCGTTTGACGCCAAAATCCTCGACGGTGAACGACGCGACGACCGAACCATAAACGATCGCGCGCCTAAGACCGCCCCGGCTCTGGTCGCCCGAGCGCGCCAGCTGTCCCATAAATCCGCCGGCGAACGAGTCGCCTGCGCCTGTCGGATCGAAAACTTTTTCCAACGGATACGCGGGCGTGGCGAACACCGACGAATCAGAAAACTGCAGCACGCCATACTCGCCGCGCTTGACGAGAATCATCTTGGGGCCCATTTTGAGAATCGCTCGCGCCGCCGTGACGATATTGTCATAACCGCTCAATAAGCGCGCTTCCGAATCGTTAATCACCAGTACTTCGATCCGCTTGAGCACTTTTTTTAGCTCTTCGTTGCTCTCGCGGATCCAGTGGTCCATGGTGTCGCATGCGACCAGCTTCATGCTGCGAAGCTGG
>DASXSW010000256.1:0-4783 GCA_036505755.1 Binatia bacterium
GTGTAGACATCGATATCGTCTTGCGGATCGCGCCATCGACGCTCCAATAATTTTCGACGAGGAGGGAACATGAGCATTGAGGCAATTGATCACTGGGTCCTTGTGGTCAAGGACTTGGAAGCGACCTTCGCTTTCTACCGAAAGCTCGGTCTTGAAGCGGGTTGGCAAGAGCGTCCCGGCGGGCGGGGCACCCGTCCGATCATCCGCATCAGCGAGACGCAGAAACTGAACCTTTATGTGATTGACCGATATGAGATCGAGAGTCCCACTTTCGCACCTGGCTACGCAACCGGGTCGGCGGACTTCTGTCTGCGGTGGAAAGGAACTGTGCAGGAGGCGCAGGACTTCCTCAAGCAGGCCGGAGTTCCGGTGCTCCATGCGCCTGCCGCTCGCTCAGGCGCCCAGGGCCCAGGGACCAGTCTGTACGTGCGTGATCCCGACAACAACCTGATCGAGCTGATAACCTACGGAGACCCCAAGTACCAATAGGCTAGACTGTGGAGAAAGAGCCGCCCAGAGGCGAGGCGCTGTTGACTGGTTGGACAAGTTAAGCGGGTGGACATACCTCGGGGTGATCCCGCTCTGTCGCTGACCGACGACGAGCTACTGGCCAAGTACCGCGACTGTGGGCGCAGCCAGCTGCGCCCAGCAATAATCTGCAGGTGCGCGCTGAGAGCTGGTCTTAGAAACTGCAGCGGCCTTCTTTTTCAAGCTCCGGCACCAGGGCGGTGTCGACGAGTTCTTGCGCCTTCAGCGATGCTGCCGACGGAGTCATCAATCCAGCCATCTGAATGCCAAGCTCGATACCTTCGATTTTTAGATGCGGGCGCGCCGGAATGATCTCGGTGATGTAGAGCTTATAGAGATATTCGATCTTGGCCGGCTCCAAATCTCGCCCGCTCTTGGCGACAAACGCCAACGCTTTTGCTTTGTCTTTTCTTGCCACAGCGATACCTTCGCAGATCCCGGCCATGAATTTCTTCACGTCGTCGCGGCGATTTTTTAGAAATGACGTCGCCACCGCGTAGTCCGCGCCGCCGCCGGCGAAGATTTTCAATTGCCTGTTATCGGTGAGTTTGTTTAAGCGGTCGATCTGGCCTTTTTCCAGATCATAAACCGTATTTGCAGTGACCATCATGCCTGAGACCTGCCCGGTGAGGAGACTGTTCACTCGATCGGTGTTGCGTTCTTCGTCGAACGGCACCAGGGTCACGTCCTTCTCGGGATCAATGCCGAGTCTGCGCAACGCCACACGGGTCAACTGGTCAGGAGTTTCACCGGGCGGGGACGTGCCGATCTTTTTGCCTTTTAATTCGGCGGCGCTTTTGATCGAAGCCGCGGCGAGAAAAACGGAATAATTGTAGCCCGTGTTGCCGACGAAAGTCATCGGCCCGCCGCCGGTCGCCATGCTGACAATGGCTTGATTGGAGCTCACCACGGCGATGTCGGCCTCGCCCTTTTTCAACGCGGCGACCGATTTGGCGTTGGAGCCGGGATCCGTCCATGCGATTTTCAAACCGTTGCGATCGAAGATTCCCATGTCGCGCGCGAGATACATCGGCAGCTTGCTGATGTTCCACGGTGGATAATATACGACGCGGACGGTATCTGTTTGTGCGCCGGCCGTCTCGCAAAGCCACAAAACAATCGCGAGCCCGGTGAGAATCTGTTTCAGTAGTCTCTGCATGACGCGCATCTCCTATTGCTTGAATGTGACGATAAAATACGCCGGCGCGGACTTCGACGCAAAGTCGCCTTGATCTTTCCACGTAGATATGGCGCACATCTTTGTCAAGAATATTTATCCGGAATTTCGCCCGACAGCGATTGGGACTCGTAGCCGTTCAGCGCTGATGGCAAGCAGCAACCCGCGGGTCGGCGAGATCAAGTTCGAGGAGATCGCCCACCGCAGTATCACGCGCAAACTCGATGATAGCTGCTTTAACGATCACCTGTGTGTTTATCACACAAAGTGATCCTGTCTAGGAAATTCATTACGACCGAACTGATGTAGCCGTGCTCAGTAGCCAGCGGCGGGCGTTGGTTAGTTTTCTTGCAACGTAAAAGGTAAAGATTTGACACCGCTGGGATTTCGCTCAAATGGACTCGTATCATACGCCGCCGCTCACGTTTGCATCAATGCATCAAATCTATTATGCTTTGATGCATGCGTACTACGATCACTCTGGAAGACGATGTCGCTATGTCACTCAAGCGCTTGGAAAAACGGCGCGGGGTAAAGTTCAAAGCGCTGGTCAATGAAGCGCTTCGAGAGGGCATAAAGTGCATGATGGCGCCGGCCAAAAAGCGCAGCGAGTACCGCACCCGTTCAGTCGACCTCGGCTCGTGCCGGGCAGCGAACGTAGACAATGTTGCCGAAGTCCTCGCGGTCGCCGAGGGCGAATCCTTTAAATGATTCTGGTAGACGCTAACCTTCTCGTCTATGCCCACGTTGGCTCTTTCCAGCAACACGGCAGCGCACGCGCCTGGCTGGATGCACAACTCAACGGAAATTCGCCGGTGGGGCTACCATGGAACAGTTTGCTGGCGTTTCTTCGCATTGTCACCAATCCTCGCGTCTTTCAAAAGCCCGAGACCATGACCGACGCTTGGAAACAGGTTGAAAGAGTGGCTTGACTGCGAACCTGCCTGGATTCCCGAGCCCACTGAACGGCATCGTGAATTGCTTGGCTCGCTCTTCGCTAGTTCAGGAATTCAGGCGAACCTCGTCCCTGACGCTCATCTTGCATCGCTCGCGATCGAGCACGGATTGATACTCTGCTCGACTGACGGCGATTTTGCGCGCTTTCGAAATCTCCGCTGGCAAAATCCGCTTTTGACTTGATCGAGCATCCGATGCTGGTCGATTTGCGCGACGCCGTTCAAAATCTCCCGCGAAGCGACCGACCCAGCGTGGCCTGACTCAAGTCTGCCGCGTGCTCTGAACTGCCGCTTGCCGGCCAGTTCTCGCGCGGTTCTGTCATGAATAAGTCATCCTGGATGTCACGCCGCGCTTTCGGCACTCCTCCTCGAACAAAGCACGGATTTCCGGCTGCTCATCCTTGTACTCGATCTGCGGCCTGCGCCATCGCTCCGGATTCTTGCCCGCCGGCATTTGCCCTTCGCGCAGACCGAAGCGATCATTGCCATAGCGCAGGACGAGGTATCGCGCGGCTTCATTGCTGGGGTTGAAATGCTGATGGCCCGCCTGGCCGTTCGTCATCAGCGCGCCCCTTTTGAAGTTGAACCGCTCGAATGGCACTCCAGGCCCCGGCATCACTCCCGGCTTCCATTGGAGGTCGTAGCCTTCGCCGCTCAGAAAGAGATAGCTGTTCTCGTTGGTGAGACCGGTTCTGTTGCGACCGCCGGTTGCCTGTCCGTCCACGAAGCCGTGTCCCTTCTTGTAGGACGCCGGCGGAAACTCCGAGACATGGCAAACGAAGCGGCCACCGGCCATCAGGACATGCATATTGGTCCCTGGCCCGCGGTATGCCCAATTGTCGAGGGCCAACTTTGTAACGCTGGGGACGAAGTTCGACTGCAATAACCGATCCTCAAGCTTCGTCGCTTTGCGGCTGAAAAACGTCTCGTCGTTGGGGTCGAACCGATCGTTGAAGGTGTTGGCGCAGTTGAAGATGAATTCCGGGCTGCCGTAGAGATTGAAGGGCGTCGGCATGTTGCTCGCCGCGTAGAGCCGAACGGACTCCGATCCGCTTCCGTTGTGAATCTCGTGCCACGCATTCAAAGGTATGGCAAAGACCGCATCCTGTTCCCATTCGAAGGTCAGTTTGGGGGTTCCTTCGTTCCAGACAACGGTGGCGCCGCGCCCCTTCACGACGTAGAAGATCTCCTCATACATGTGCTTTTCGGGCTTGAAGGTGCCTCCCGGCGGTATCTCGACAATATAACGAGTGGTCCCTTGGTTGTTGATCATGGCCTTCTCCGAGGGGTCGTGGGTCATATCCAGCAGCGCGCCCAAGCAGCCGGTGCGCTTCCAGGGTTCCAGCTCTACGGTCAAAACGTCGGGCACTGTGTGAGTCGTAATTACTTTCAGGCCTTCGGCCTGCACCCAAGTTTCAAAAGGCGTGGGTCTCACGTGAGCAAATCGAGCGTAGTCCATGGTTCCTCCAGATCAATTTCCAGTTCGCGGTTTACGCGGCGACAATAGGAGATGCCAACGATCCGGCATCAAACAGTAGCGGCGATGAGCATGCCATTTTGACCATTGGCTTCAGCGAGAATTTTTTCAAACACTGAATAATCGGAGGGCTTCTCGAATAACTCCAACCGACCCACACGTCGGTTCAGTACATGATGGGCTATCCCACCAGTTGCAAGGCGAGGTCGACGTGGCTTTTAATCATCGCAGATATCGCATTACCATCTCGCTCGTCAAGAAACGCCCGATCCCTTTTTCCTACCCGTCAACTTCAGCGGTTACTCGGTCTCGCTGTCTCCGCAGTGGTGTCCGATCTACAGTGATGTCATGTCAGACGATCGGCCCCGCGCATCTTGATTTCCACCAAAGGACGTTTCCTATTTCAAAATTTCATCGAGAAACTGCAGCACCGGTTTCGGATCTCTGAAACCGATGACGCGGTAGTGACGCCCGGCGACGCGCCTGGCATCAGCAAGCACGTCATCCTTCGGAATATCGATTCTCATCGAGTCGGAACCTTCCAGGACGACTTTGTTCATCACTCGTTGCCAGACGATTTGTCCCTGGCGCGAGAGAAACCAGTTGACGAAAACTTTTGCGGCGTTGGGATGCGGCGCCTTGTCC
>DASXSW010000257.1:0-7702 GCA_036505755.1 Binatia bacterium
CGGTCCGTGCCGATGTCCGCAATCGGCACAACCTTGCCGGCATATTCGCCACGAAAATCTTTGCCGTCGGCGCCGTGGCATTCGGCGCAATATTTCTTATAGATCGGCGCGCCTTGCGCAGCGAGATCCTTGTTAATTGCAAATGGATAAACCGGCGCGGCGAGATTCCGCAGCCAATCGGCGACGCGTTTCAAGCTTTTTCGGTCGCCGGTCGGCGGCGTAATCCCAGTGCCCATCGCCGCGCTGCGATTGCGTTCTTCCAGCGAGACATTATTGCCATCCCAATGCAGATTCATTTTCAGCGTTTCACGCTGGCCTTGGTTCCAAATCGACGGGAAATCCGTAGTCCCGATCCGCTCGTTTTCAGCGAGTTTATCGGCGGGAAAATTAAAATAGGCTTTCAAGGGATTGAACGTGTCGACGCGGCCCGGTCCCCACTCCGGCTGTTCTTTGATGAAGCTCAAGCGGTCACGCAGCGTTAGAATTCGCTCGCGCATGAAGTAAATGCCGTAGAAACGCAAGACCAACCGGTCGATGAGCGGCAGCTTTCTGAGGCCCTCGCGTTTTCGGATGATATCGACCTGCAGCAAAATGTCTTGCGGCGTAAAACGCCGGTCTTCTCCAGTCGCAAAGAGAAATCTCATGAACGCGCGAAAATCGAAGGTATTGGCCGGCATCGCGGCATAAACTTTTGGCTCGCTCTGTGGCGCTTCCCGCACCGTGCCAGCGTGGCAAAAGGCGCAGTTGAGCCAGACTACGTCAAAACCCAAATAGCGACGCTGTGACATACCGACGGGAAGCTGTTTGCCCTTTTCGAATACGAAACCGACCGACTGCCAGCCAGTTCCATTCCCGGGCAGCTTATCGCTGAATAGTTCCGGAAGCGCCCGCCAGATCCAATAGGGGATGCCGAACTCATGCTCGCTACCGAGCGATCCATATTTGAAGTGGTCGAGATCGTCTTGATATGCCACCGGCCGATCCGCGCCAAAACGGCCGAGAAGAACCGCGCCCATCAGGAGGGCGATCACGAACACGGCGACAGTGACGATACCGAGACGGTATAAAAAGCGTTGCGTGGACGACATCAGCCGCTCCTTTTCCATAGGCGTTCAACCTCCGCAGGGATCGCTGGCAAATGCGTGATGGCCCGCATCGGTCCAAGAATCCATCGCTTCGGACGTTGCGCTTGGTGATTGATGAGAGTAAGTCGCTCCACGGCTGAAATATAACGCTAAGAAAGTTCGGCGTGATATCTGAAATGTCTCGAAGTCGCAGCGAAGAAGAATCACGCCGCGAAGGGTTTTGCTATCACGTTATAGTGACATGCGGCGCCAGCGTTGGATCGACGATGCCCTTCACGGCAGGACATCCCGTTAGAATTTCAGTGCGAAATCAATGAGCCGCTTTTTGTCCCAGTAGACCTTCCCTAAATACAGTTTAGGTTCGATTTGACGGATTTCATCGCGAATCCACTGAGCAACAAAAGACGTATCGGAGTAATCCAGAACGATGCATTCTTTGCCGTCAAGCCAGCTCGACCCCTTGTAGACCTTGGCGATAATAGCGTTGAGCCCAAAAGGAAGAATCTTGTTTTTGAGAACTCCCTTCTTGGCGTCGAATACTTTTCCTTGCCAAGCAAAGAGGTTGATGAACTGAGCGACGGTTGGGCTGAATGTCGTCCCGGGCGCGACGATCGCCGTGCCTTCCGCTTCCCCGTCCGGGATACTACCAACGGGACTTTCAGTAAAAAGAGTGTCGAGCTCAGATTGCGACATGGTTAAGAGTCTGCCCACATCGTAAGCCATCGTAGGTCCCCTCCCCTGCTTGTCTAGTTTTTTGCAATCAAGTTGCTTTGCACGCTACCCAACGCGCGAGCGGGAATTCGACAAGGTTAATGTCACATATCTGAGCGTTCGCCGTCAAGAAAATTTCGCGTCGAAGGAGGGATCTGACGAGGCAAACTCGGTCAACACGTGCACGAAAAACCAATTTTCAATTGCGATTCGAAGAAATTTTTGTCAAATTCAAAAACAACCAGGGTAATATGCGCACAAAGACTGCCATTCTTTCCATCGCCGATCTCAAGGCCGAAGACTTGCCTGTCTTGCGCGAAGCATTTCGAGCGCTGCCGGGCGTCGCAAAAATCGATTTCAGTTTAGAACGCAGCGTCGCTGTGCTTGATTTCGATCCGAGTCAATCGCACATCGACGACTTTTTGCGCGCCGCGTTGAAGGCGGGATTTCAGGTGGTGTAAGGATTCGAGGATGGAGGATTGAGGATCGCAGGTCGCAATCCTCGATTCGATCATCCATCCTCGACTTTAGTCTCCAGCGACCGTCATCTGTGAAATCTTGACCGTGGGAGAGGCAATCCGGCCGCGCATTTCCAGATCATTACCGACCATCTCGATGTTTTGAAACATGTCCTTCAGATTGCCGGCAATCGTAATCTCTTCTACCGGATAGGCGAGTTCGCCGTTTTCTATCCACAAACCGGCCGCGCCGCGGGAATAGTCGCCCGTAACCATGTTGACGCCGAAGCCAATCATCTCGGTTACGTAGAGGCCGGCCTTGACTGAACCAATGATATCGTCCGGAGTGTCTTTACCCGCTGCCAAATAAAAGTTAGCGGGCGAAACTCCCGGCGGTTCAGCGACGGATCGGGAAGCATTGCCGGTGGAAGCCATGCCTAATTTTTTGCCGCTATAAGTATCGAGCAGGTAACTTTTAAGCTCTCCGCGGTCGACGACCAATTTCTTGCGAATCGGCAATCCTTCACCGTCGAACGGACGTGAGCCGTGCGCGCCCGGGATCGTGCCGTCGTCGATCACTGTCACGTGCTCCGAGCCGATCTTCGTGTCCAGCTTGCCGAGCAAAAAAGACGCACCCTTGTATAGCGAATAACCGGATAAGGCAGAAGACAAGTTACGCAGCAGAGAAGCAGCCATTTCGGGATCAAATACCACGGGACATTCGCAGGTCTTGATCTTGCGGGCGCCGAGCCGTCTGAGCACGCGGCGCGCCGCTCGTTCACCGACGCTTTTGGGCGATTCGAGTTTAGAGAACTTACGATTCGAGGAATACCAATAATCGCGCTGCATCGATCCGTTCTGGGACGCGACTGGAGCGACCGAATGACCGAAGGTCGAACCTGAATATTCGCCGGAGAAGCCGTGGCTGGTGACGTAAATCACCCGTCCAAAGTGATTGGAAAACTCCGCCCCTTCGGAATTGGTTATCCGCGCGTCGTAAGTCAGGGCGTTTTTCTCCGTATCCAAGGCCATTTGAATCTTGCCGTCGACTAAAATGGCGCGCGCCGAGTCGTCGATCAGATCCAATTGCGGTAGGTCGCGCGCCAGATCGGCTGAGTTCGGCAATCCGCTGTGCGGATCCTGCGCCGTCACCTTGGCCATTCTTACGGTATCATCGACCAGCTTCTCAATGGATTTTTTTGAAATGTCGGAGGTCGAGGCCGATGCCGAGCTGTTACCGAAAAACAGACGCAAGCCCAAGCGCTTCTCTCCCGCCTGGCTGATTTTTTCAACTTCTCCCATCCGCACAGTGACAAAGAACGAGTCGCTCTCCACCATCACCGCATCGCCTTGCGACGCGCCTTTCTCTTTCGCCATGTCCAAGATTTCTCGGCCCAATTCCTGGCTCAATTCGAACCGTTCCATCACTTCACCTGCTTTGTTCCAGCCGTTCAAATTGTTCCAATCGTTCCAAGGTTCGATCATACCCACGGCTTGAACGCTTGGAACCTCTGGAACGATTGGAACTGATTTTATTAGGCTTTTGTTCCTCCGACCGTTAACCCATCGATGCGAATGGTCGGCAGCCCCACACCGACCGGCACTGACTGTCCATCTTTGCCGCAAGTGCCGACACCTTCATCCAATTTAAGATCGCAGCCGACCATCGAAACGCGCGTGAGCACATCGGGACCGTTGCCGATCAGTGTCGCCCCTTTCACCGGTTTGGTAACTTTCCCGTCTTCGATCAAGTAGGCTTCGCTCGCTGAGAAGACGAATTTGCCGCTGGTGATGTCCACCTGGCCGCCGCCGAAGGAAACGGCGTAGAGCCCCTTCTTCACAGAGCGAATAATGTCTTCCGGTTCGGACTCCCCGGCGAGCATGAAAGTGTTGGTCATGCGCGGCATCGGAATATGCGCGTAGCTTTCCCGCCGTCCGTTGCCAGTGAGCGGCATCTTCATCAAACCGGCATTGAGCTTGTCCTGAAGGTAGCCTTTGAGAATCCCGTTCTCAATGAGCACGGTTCGATGGGTCGGCGTGCCCTCGTCGTCGACATTGATCGAACCGCGCCGCGATGGCATGGTGCCGTCGTCAACCACGGTGCAAAGTTCCGATGCAACCTTTTGGCCGATGCGGTCGGTAAACGCGGATGTCTTCTTCCGGTTAAAGTCACCCTCCAGGCCGTGACCGATGGCTTCGTGCAGCAGGATTCCTGGCCAGCCTGCTCCCAACACGACGTCCATCGACCCAGCGGGGGCGTCGATGGCGCTAAGATTGAGGATGGCTTCGCGCACCGCCTCGCGCGCATAGCGCTCATAGTCGCGGTTATCAATAAAGAAGCCGAACTCAACTCTGCCGCCGCCGCCGAAACTGCCGATCTGCCGCTGGCCCTCCTCCTCGACAATACAAGTGACGTTGAGCCGCGTGAGCGGCTGGATGTCTCCTACGACCAAGCCTTGGGAGGTCGCAACCAAAATCACTTTTGCTTCGCTGCCGAGGGAGACAAAAACGTTCTTCACGCGCGGATCGAGGCTACGGGCAAATTTATCGATCTCACAGAGTAGCTCGACTTTTTTTTCAAGGGCGACGTCATTAACCGGCGTTTTGACTGGATACAGATCATGAATCTCACCATGGGGTTGTCCGACCGGTGCCGGCACTTGAGACTGCCGGGTCTGCGCGATGTAGCGTGCCGTGCGCGCGGCAATTTCCAAGTTCTCGATCGTGATATCATCGGTGTAGGCATAGCCGGTTTTGGTATCGGCGAGCACGCGCACACCGACGCCATTTGCCGTCGATTGCGAGCAGTTCTTGACCAGTCCTTCCTCGAGACTGACGCCCTCGTTCCTGCGGTACTCGAAATACAGGTCAGCGTAATCGGCTTTCTTGCCAAGCGCCGCATCGAGGACCTTATCCAAATCTCCGGCTTTGATACCAAAATTGTCGCTAAAAAACGCGACGGGCAGATTTTCTTGTGTCATGGCCCCTCCTGTTTCAATTCTTATCACATTCGTACGAACCGATTAAACCGGCGCAAATCCATTTGATCGCGTTTCGTCGCTCATGACAACGTAATCTTCTTTAATAATAATCTGTTGAACGATCGAAGGCATTCGGATAGTATCCCCGTCAAAGCGTGGCAGGGGAGATGATCATGGCCCAGAAAAAAATTGTTCACATTGTCGGTACCGGCACAATCGGTGAACCTCTCGTGGGTATCCTATCAACCTTTAAGGAGCAATTCGGCATCGATGAGGTGACATTTCACAAGCGTACCCCGCTGCTGACCGATCGCTCGAAAGTTGTGGTCTCCTGCCGGGAAGGAGCGAAGCTTGCCGTCGACAAAGAGCGCTGGCAGAAATTCGTCGAAATGGGAATGGAACCCAGCTTCGAGGCCGAAGAGGCGATTGAGCGCGCCAACGTGATCATCGACTGTACCCCTGTGGGCAACGAAAACAAGGAAAAACTCTATAGCAAGTATGCCGGCAACGGCCGCGGCTTTATCGCCCAAGGCAGCGAATACGGCTTTGGCAAGATGTACGCTCGCGGCATCAATGATAAAGCTCTGGAAAGAGGCAAGGATGAATTCATTCAGGTTGTCAGCTGCAATACTCACAATCTAGCGGTCCTCATCGATACTCTCGCGTTGGGTCCTGAAAAGGAAGACAATCTCGAAGACGGTCGCTTCGTCTGCATGCGCCGCGCAAATGATCTGAGCCAAGAGGGAGAGTTCATTGCGGCGCCCGAAGCCGCCAAACATGATGATGAGCGTTTCGGCACGCATCAAGGAAGAGACGCGCACTACCTCTTTAAGACGCTCGGACTGGATCTGAACATCTACTCGTCGGCGCTCAAGCTAAATACACAATACATGCATACGATCCACTTCAACTTGAAGCTCCGCCGGGGTATTAGCAAAGACGAAGCGATGCGGCGGTTGAAGGCGAATGGCCGCGTGGCACTGACCAACAAGAAGTCCTCGGCCTCGGTATTCTCGTTTGGCCGGGACCACGGCATGTTTGGCAGGATTCTAAATCAAACGGTAATCGTGACTCAGAGCGTGGCAATGAGGAGTGACAAAGAAATTATCGGCACCTGCTTTACGCCGCAGGACGGCAACTCGCTTCTCAGCAGCATCGCCGCAACACTATGGTTTATGTACCCCGATTCCTACGAAGAAAAGCTCTCGGCGGTGAGGCCATACTTCTTCAACGAGATATAGAGCACAGGAAATTTCTCTGGCGAGGGATCGGAAGCGCCACGCTCTTGACCCCTTTTTTTATTCTCTGACGCCTTCCGTATTAATTCCTTCGAAGCGAACGGCATCGCCCGTCTGAATACCGTAGCGACGTCCCAGCCCGCCATTGATCTCCAATACGTACTGACTCGGAGCTCTCACTGATCGTGGATCGAGAGAAAATGGCTCGGTTTTTTCGACAATCCCAACGATCTTGCGATCGCGGTTGATGAAAATCATGTCCAACGGAATTGGCGTATTTTTCATCCAAAAGGTCTGCTGGGACTCAGCGGGAAATAAAAAGATCATGCCATGATCGTCGGCGAGCTCTCGGCGATATTGTAGACCCATTTCTCTTTTTCCGGCGGTGTCGGCAATCTCGACCAAAAACGCAACTTCACGCCCGGCTTTAGTGGAAATCGTGACTTTTGGTTGCGCTTCACACGCGGTCACGCTGAGTAGCGCAGCAAGAATCACCACGAAAATAAGAATTCGACGAGTCGGCATGTTACTTGGCGAGACTTTTGGCGACGATCTCAGCAACATCCAAAACTTCCATAGCAGTCTCGGGCTCCTCTTTCGCCGTCTCTTCGGTGATCATGCGCATGCAGAAAGGGCAGCCGGTGGCGACGGTCTTGGCGCCGGTCTGTTTTAGCTCACGGTAACGATTCGTACCGACCCGTTCCGTTCCCTTCTCTTCTTCTTTCCAAAACTGGCCACCGCCCGCGCCGCAGCAAAAACTATTGCTGCGGTGGCGCTTTGGCTCGGTCAGTTTTGCGCCAGTGGACTGGATCAAAGCGCGCGGTTGATCGAAAATGCCGTTGTGCCGGCCGAGATAACACGGATCATGAAAAGTCACTGAACCATTGGCTTCAGCAGAAAGCTTGAGCTTTCCGGCTCGGATCAACTCGTCAATGAATTCCGTGTGGTGCTTGACCACATAGTTGCCGCCGAATTGCGGGTACTCGTTGGCAATCGTGTGAAAACAATGGGGGCAAGTGGTGATGATGGTCTTGGGCTTGATCTCGTTCAGGAGCGCGATATTTTCCTCAGCCATCTGCGCAAACAAATACTCGTTGCCGGTGCGGCGCGCGGTATCGCCGGTGCATTTTTCATTCTTGCCGAGCACCGCCCACTCAATCCCGGCAGCATGGAGCAACTCGGCCATGCTGCGCGCGATCTTTTGTGCGCGCGGATCAAACGCCACCGCG
>DASXSW010000258.1:0-8765 GCA_036505755.1 Binatia bacterium
AAAAATTGTGACCGAGCAGCGTCAGTATTCGCCTCGTTCCCGCCTTAATCTCTCCAACTCCCGGCGTTGTCTATCAATTTCCGCCTGGTTGCGGCGGATCTCGTCGTCTTGTTGGTAATTTCGGTTATCTTGGCCTTGCAGTTGATCCCCGACCAATGCGCCAGCACCTAGGCCGAGGCCACCACCGATGGCTGCACCGGCGGCGGGATGGCCGACGGCACTACCGACTATACCGCCCACGGCGGCGCCGCCGAGTGCGCCGATTCCCGCACCCTTCTCACGCGTTGTCAGTGGACCACCAGCACACCCGGTGATAAACAATGCCCCTATCAAAAACATTACCGTCAGCGTGTTTCTGATTTGTATCCGTTTCATTTTCCACTCCTTTCGGCCTGCCCGCGCCAAAGGCGCCCTTTAAAGGCGTCTGTTTTGCCGTCGGGCTTGGCTGCTATGATTTCTTTCGCTCGTCGTTGATCAGCGTCAGCGCCTTTTGACGCAATTGCGGATTGCCATTGACCGCCGCGAATAGCCTGTTATAGCCCTGCGGTGTGAGCCCCTGTTTCTCCAGTGCTTGCTTTACCTTATCGTCTCCCTCGCGCTGAATTTTCAGCTTCTCTTTTTCATCTCTCGTGTTGTTCATTTTGGGTTCGTAGCTCTGTCGTATCTTCTGGTATTCAACGTACGCCTTCGCAAAAGCTCTGAGCTCTTTATCGCTGACATTGCTTGACTCCGCAGTTGAACCCCCCTGCCTCGGCGCCGCATCAGCGCCCCATGCCACCAGGGCGGACAAATTGACCGACAGGCATACGGCTCCCACGACCAAAGCGCTACGAATAAAGTCGGTCATCGCAAAACTCCTTTCGTTTTCGGCATTCAGCTTCGGACCGGTTTTATCTCGACGGACTTGGATTGCAGCTTCTTGAGCAGCTCGGCGAACGAGGCATTCGCCAAGATACGGTTAAACTGCGAACGAAAATTGTTGACCAGGCTGATGTTTTCGATGACGACGTCGTACACTTTCCAATCATTGCCTGCGGATCGAAGTTTATAGTTAACCGAGATTTGTTCGCCCTTTTTCGTCAGGATCTTAGTATCGACGTCGGCTTGATCTTGACTGACGTTTTCGCGGCCGTAAACAATCTTTTCTCCGTCATAGGATTCGATCTGGTCGGCGTAGGATTTCTCCAGAAGCTCAGTGAATAGTTCGACAAACTGGCGTTGCTCGTCGTTATTGACTTTTTGCCAATTGGATCCCAACGAGCGTTTGGCCATTTCGGCAAAGTCAAATCTGCTTGCGACAATTTGGCGTATTTGGTCGCGGCGTTCTTTCTGCTTATCGGCAGATTTGAGTCGCGAATCCTGAAGCACGGACAGCACGCGGTCCGCCGTCTGACGCACTTGATCCGTCGGCACCCCGGCTCTCAGTACAGCCGGACTTAACGTAAGCAAACACGTAGCTAGTAAAGCCGCAATAATATTTTTTCGGTCTATCATTGTTACGCTCCTTATGGGGGATTAAATCGAATGGCCGTAATCTGATCGGCGGTCTTTGGTCACTGAAAAACCGCCAATGCATCGATCAATCTCAACACTCAATGTGACTGGTTTGACCGACGATTGGAGGCGTTGAGAAAGTTTGCGAGAATATAAGCCACGACCTCATAGGTCATCTTCTCGTCGCGGACATGGCGGCCCGTTTCCTCGGTTAAAGCGACGACGAGATCGCCTAATGTCGTCTCTAATTTTGATTCCCGCGCCATATTCCACCTCCGGTTGGCCACTGATGATCCGATTCGAGTGGCCGATTTCAAGTTTCTCAACGGACGAACCCGCATTCGCCTACCCTCCAATGGCTGCTTAAAGCGCAGCCGTAACGACTGTTTTAGTCGTGATCCTAAACTTGCTTACATTCAGATATGCTGCCAAAAAAAGCGACTGAGGCACTTCGCCGCAATCGCGATAGGGGTGCCCTCCCCCGCTGTCAGTTGTTCCGCAAGGCTTGTACCAAGATCCGCTAAAGAAGCGTAACTTGCCAAAATACAAGAGATGTTAAGTCGATTGACGGGACAAAACGGCAGATCGGAAGCTCATCTTTGTAGGAGATTTCCTACGCAGATTACGGACGCGAAGGACATTTACTGTGTGGCACAATGGACGCGGAGCAATTTGAAAATTGCCGAAACTCATTAGCTTCAGAAACGTGTCTACATGAGCGTGGATGTTGGGTTAGTACTACCTAGTTATAATTAACAAACGAGGCAGCTTTTTAATCGATTGGCTGTTCATTGATTCCGCAGACGCTTCGCGAAGGCAGTCATATTTTTGATATTCAGCCGGACGTTCGCGTGGAAACTTTCAGTTTACGCGAAAATAAATCCTCCAAGGCATTGCATTTCTCATTCCCAGCAGGCCGCAAGACCGATCGGTCGATCGCGACTATCACAAAAACTCCCTCTCGTGCGCCGGCAAACTCGCGGTTTGAAAAAAACTTCCGCGGAAGTTGTCTTCAAACCCGTATAAACGCTTGCTCCACCGGCGGAAAATAGGTAATTTACCTTCCGATTGGAGCTTTCTTGACGACCACGTACATTCTCAAAAATCCCTCTCCGTTCATTCGCAACAGCTCCGGGCTCGACTTCCGCAAGGAACTAAACACCGCCCAGTATCAGGCAGCAACGGCAATCGAAGGAGCACTGCTGATTATTGCCGGGGCGGGTACCGGCAAAACCCGCACCTTGGTTTATCGCGTCGCACATCTCATCGATCAAGGCATCGATCCGCGCTCGATCCTGTTACTCACTTTCACGCGCCGCGCTGCCGAGGAGATGCTCCGGCGCGCCAGCTTACTGATCGACGGGCGTTGCAATCAAGTTGCCGGCGGTACTTTCCATTCATTTGCCAACCTTGCCTTGCGTATCCACGGCCGCCACATCGACCTGGCGCCCTCGTTCACCATCATGGACCGGACCGATAGCGAAGATGTGATCCAGCTGATCCGCACCGACATGGGTCTCAACGCCAAAGACCGGCGTTTTCCACGCAAACAAACGGTGGCGGCCATTTTCAGCATGTCGCTCAACAAGCAGATCCGCTTGGCCGATTTGCTCGAACTAGAATATCCGCATCTGATCGATGTCAACTACGAGCTCGCCGAGCTTTACCATCGCTACGTCGACTATAAACAAACGAAATCGCTGCTCGACTACGACGATCTGTTGATCAGGCTTCGCGACTTGCTGGCCGATCATGAAGAAGTGCGCAACCGCCTTTCCGGTATCTACCGGTTCATCATGGTGGATGAATACCAGGACACTAACCACCTGCAGGCCGAGATCGTCCGCCTGCTCGCCGCGACGCATGACAACGTTGCGGTAGTTGGCGATGACGCCCAGAGCATTTACTCGTTTCGCGGCGCCAATTTTCGCAACATCATGGATTTCCCGAAACAATTTCCCAAAGCGCGGATCATCAAGCTTGAGGAAAACTATCGGAGCACGCAGCCGATCTTAAATTTGACGAACGAAATTATTCAGCGTGCCAAAGAAGGCTACGAGAAGCGGCTCTTCACCACGAAGGGCGTGGGAGGAAGACCTAAGCTCGTGCAAGCGGGCAGCGAGCAAATGCAATCACAATTTGTCTGTCAGAAAATTCTCGAGCTGCGCGAGGAGGGCGTGCCGCTTTGGGATATGGCCGTGTTGTTTCGTTCGAGCTTTCACTCTTTCGATCTGGAAATCGAGCTGGCGCGTCACAATATCCCGTTCGTCAAGCGCGGCGGGTTCCAATTCATGGAGACCGCCCATATCAAAGACTTGCTCGCCCACATGCGTATTATCGCCAATCCCAAAGACGCGATTTCGTGGAACCGCGTGCTGCTGTTGCTCGAAGGCGTCGGCCCTGGTGCAAGCCAGAAGATTATCAAATGGTTACTGGACGGCGCTAACCCAACCGAGCGACTCCGCTCTTATCAAGCTCGAGGTAAAGTTGCGCACGGTCTGAGAACACTCGCGCAGGTCCTTGAAGAAGCCGCGCAAGCCGAGCTCCCGGCGGAACAAGCGCAGTACCTGATGCAATACTACGTGCCAATACTCAAGCAACACTATCCCGATGATCATCCGAAACGCCTTAGAGATATGGAGCACTTTCAAGGCATGACCGATCGCTATCGCAGTCTTGAGCGCTTGCTCAGCGACATGGCCCTTGAGCCACCCAATGACAGCATCGGTGGCGTGCTAGCGGTCAATCCCGACGAAGGCCCTCTGGTGCTGTCAACCATTCACTCAGCCAAGGGGCTGGAGTTTCATTCGGTGTTCATCATCTGGGCACTGGAAGGAAGATTCCCGTCGTTCTACAACATCAATTCCATCGAAGAGTTGGAAGAGGAACGTCGCTTGCTCTATGTCGCAGCGACCCGCGCGAAACAAAATCTTTTTATCAGCTATCCGACCAGAGTTTTTGATAGGACTCTGCGCATGGTGTTATCCCGCCCATCGCAGTTTATCGACGGCATCCCATCAAGGCTGCTGGAGCCAATCGCCCTCGTGCCAGAGGGATCTTATTGGGAGTGGGAGAGTTAAACATGGTGCAGCTTCTGCTCAACATCGTCGTCTTCATCAGCGGCGCAGTTTTAATGGCGCTCGAAATCGTCGGCAGCCGAGTGTTGGCGCCGCACTTCGGCAGCTCGATCTTCGTCTGGGGTAGCCTGATCTCGGTGGTGCTGGCCGCGTTGAGCATTGGCTATTACTGGGGCGGTTGGCTGTCGGCGCGGGAGCCGTCCTATGGCAAGCTGCTCACGCTCTTGTTGATCCCGGGAATACTGATTTTTTTCTTGCCGTTTATCTATCCGTCGGTCAATGAATCGATTGCCAGCGTCGACTTCGGCAACCGGCTAAACCCGCTCGTCGCCTGTAGCGTGCTGTTTCTCTTGCCGGGAATATTTTTGGGCACGATCTCGCCGTACGTCATTCGCTTGGCGGCAACTCAATTGGATACCGTCGGCAGCACTGCCGGAACCCTGTACGCAGTGTCGACCTGCGGCAGCATTTTTGGTACCTTACTCACGGCGTTTTACCTGATACCAGCGCTGGGGGTGAGTAATATCATCCACACTCTCGGCATCACGCTGGTGTGCTTGTCACTAGTTGTCGTACCCTTAATCCGACTGCAGCGCGTCTCCGTGGCGCGGGCCGTCACGGCTGTTTCGTTTATTTTGGGATTGGTCAGCATGGTTTGGACTCCCTTCGCCTGGGCCAAGACGCTGTTGCAGAAAGACACTTTTTATCATCACATCCGGATCGAGGAGGATGACGAGGCGCGCTACATGTACTTCGACCGTACCCTGCAGAGCGCGATGAATCTCAAAGACCCGACGGCGCTGCGGCTAATCTATTCACGCTATACTTCTCTCGGTTTTACCTTTCGGCCCGACGCTAGAAAGATGTTGGTAATCGGTCTCGGCGGCGGCTCGATTCCGAAAAAGGTGCAAAAGGAATTTCCCAACATTGAAATCGACGCCGTCGACATCGACCCGGAAGTCGTGAAGCTCGCCAAAGACTACTTCCACGTCAAAGAAGGCAAGCAGATGCGGCTGCACGCTCAAGACGGCAGACTGTTTCTGACGCGCACACAGAATCAATATGACATTATCTTGATCGACGCCTACTTCACCGACGCCATGCCGTTTCACCTGACGACCAAACAATTCTTCGAATTGGCGCAGAAAAGACTCACTCCGAATGGCATCATCGTGGCCAATCTCATCAGCGCCGTCACCGGCCCGTCCGGCAAGATCGCGCGCGCTTTTGTCCGAACGCAGCGCCAGGTGTTTCCGCAGACTTATGTTTTCGCCGCGCGCCGCGCCGATAACGTGAGCCTCGATACGATTCAAAATGTCATTGTGATCGCGACGCGCGACAAGCAACGCGTCGACATCAAAGACATCGTCAAACGCGCCGGCGGCTTCGACAAGGGGTTGTTTCCGGACCCGATCCAAGACATCGCCGTCGCCTACTTCGACAAACCTGTCCCGGAAGACGTCCCGATACTGACCGATGATTACGCTCCGACGGATAATTTGCTCAATCCTTAGCGCGCTTCTGATTGCCTCTTGTTCGGTCCTCGGCCCGGATACGCCCCAGCGAGTCGTGCGTATCAAGACGCTAGTCGACGTTTCCTTCCGCGCGAGAAATCCGCGCTGGGCCGACGAAGCCCGCGGCCTGATCGAAGCGGCATCGGACTACTACGAGCGCGAGTTCAATATTCGTCTGGTGACTCAAGGCGTTTCGGCCTGGCCCGAGAAGGAGCGCATCCCGTCGACTCCCGATTTGTTGGCAGGCCTGCAGAAAGAATTTTCCGGTCAATCGAAAAACCAGGACTACGATCTCGTCGTCGCTTTCACCGCTGAGGGGGTGAGCCGTATTCTGATGGCGGGCCGACCGCGCGTCGACAGAATCGGCGATTGTAAGCAGGGATTGGCGAATTATGTCGTCGTACCCGTCACTAAAGTGTTTCATTACCACGGTCCCAACGCCGAGCCTGAATTCGACGTGATCGCTTTGATTCATGAGCTCGGCCACGTCTTCGGCGCCGAACACGTCAACGACAGAGAATCGCTGATGCACGAAGACTTCGGCTACCGAACCGAATTCGACGCCAAAAATCGCTCGGTGATCCTGAGAAATCGCTCCTGCCCGTTTGCGAAATAGGTCGTTCGGCGGTAGTCCTGTTTGCGTTGTTTTCATTTAATGACTGGAACGATTGGAACTTGATCGCCGAACGGCTCCAGACGTTCAAGTCGTTCCAGCAGTTCCAATTTTTTTGGTATGTTGACCAATCTCCGGGTGATCATGGTCCGGCCGCGCGGCTCCGGTAACATCGGCTCGATAGCGCGCGCGATGAAAAATCTTGGCGCCGGTGAGCTCGCGATTGTCGGCAAGGCGCGCACGCAAAGCTTTTGGGCCAAAGCGATGGCCGTGCACGGGAGAGACATTCTTGCGGACGCCAAATGCAGCGTATCGATTCGTGAAGCAATCGGCGACTGCACTTTGGTCGTCGGCACAACCTGCAGGCCCGGGCTGTATCGTAGCCACAGCCAAACGCCGCGCGAAGTAGCGCGCACGATCGTTGCCGCCGCACAGAAAGGCAAAGTGGCATTAATCTTCGGGCCGGAAGATCACGGCCTAAGCAACAAAGATCTCGAACATTGCCAGCTGCTGATGACGATTCCCACACATCCTGACTACCCGTCGCTTAACGTCGCCCAGGCAGCAGTTATTTGTCTCTACGAGATTTACCTTGCGTCAGTGGTTCCGCTTAAAGGCGGTGGAATTCAACGCGCCGAAGCCGAGCATGTCGAGCGGCTATTCGACATCATGAAAACTTCACTACTAAAAATAGGCTTCTTAGATTCGGAAAACCCCGAGCATATGCTACTCGCCTTCCGGCGCATCTTCGGCCGGGCCGGCTTGGAAGACAAAGACGTAAGAATTCTCACCGGCATGTTCCGCCAGATCGAATGGTATGCGAAAGAAGGATGGAAAGTCGTAGAAGAAAAAGAAAAACGCGGCATTAAAATCCGCTAAGTATCGTTGAAGATATCGGTTCAATCCAGTCCGGTAGGGGCGGGTTTGAAACCCGCCCGTACGATCGGAGTCCGGTATATTTTCCGGCTGTCGCAGACGGCTCGAAAAACTTCCGAGTTGTGTGAGCAATCAACAAATAGGAGGAGCTTTTCCGTGAACGTCAATCACTTCGATCCAAAGAAAACAGGGCTGCTCTTTTTCGACATCCTCAACGGCTACGTTCCCGCGCCGGAACCAGGCAAGCCAAGCGTGCTGAAGCCGTGGATTCAAAATGCCATCCGATTGAGCAAAGCAGGGCGAGCCGCCGGGCTACCGATTTTCTTCGCCAAGGGTAACCATCGCCCGGACAACGCCACGACAGCACTAATCCTCACCGATACCAACAATTCGCTCACGCCGTGGCCCAACGGCGAGGTAACGAAGACCAAAATGCATGTCATCGCCGGCGACAAAAGCTCGGAGGTGCTCGCCGATCTCGAGCCGCAACCGGACGATTACTACATCGTGAAATATCGCTGGAGCGCTTTTTTCCAAACCTATTTGGACCTCGCGCTCCGCACCCGCGGCATCGACACAATTATTATCTCCGGAGGATCGACTGACGTCGGAGTCACGTCGACTTTGTATTCGGGCAGGGACTTGGACTATAACATGATCGTCGTCAGCGACGCCTGCGGCACATCGCACGATCAGCATGCTCACGACACGCTAATGGAACTAATTTTGCCGCGCATGTCGCGCGTGCGTACGACGGACCAGGTTATTGCGATGATAGAAAAGGCACGAGGATGATAGTCGCTGACCTGCATAATAGGTTGTCATCCCGAACAGCGTGAGGGATCTTTCCCTGATAAGATTTCTCGCCTGCGGCTCGAAATGACAATCAAGACAGTCGGAACTTTTCAAGGTCGGTAATGAGAGGAGGCAATCATGGCAGCTAACGGAACGCCACCCGTCGGTGTCAGCAAAAACATTAAAATGATCGGCAGAACGGACCTGCCTGGAGGAGGCTCCATAGTCGTGGAGAACGGCTACGCCTATGTGGGCCACATCGAACCACCCGAAGGCACCTCGATCATCGATGTGCGAGATCCCAAGCATCCGAAGGTGGTCGCCCAGCTTGAAGTACCTGAGGGAATTCACTCTCACAAAGTCCGCGTGAGCGGCGATGTGATGCTGATTAATTAC
>DASXSW010000259.1:0-24291 GCA_036505755.1 Binatia bacterium
TTTTTCCACTCGAGATAGCCTTCGCCGACCTTGGTTCGGCCTTCACCTCTAAAAACATGATAAATCGCCGTGCTGGTGTGGCGGTGAAGCCGTGTCGCTTCCCTGGCCTCGAATAATTGCACCTCGCAGGACATCGTCGGATAAGTGTACCCACCGCTTGTCGGATTGATATAGCGCAGCAATGCTCCGTCATATGGATCGCGGTCGCCTTCACCCATCATCTTGAGTGCAGCGTAGGTATCCTTCCAGGCGTAGCGGAACGGAACGCCGCGCAAATGCGCCTCGTCTTTTTTTGGTGCGCGCGCAAATCCCAAACGACTCAGCGACTCGCCGGTTTGACGAGTAATCGATTGTTCAGGAATTTCCGATTCCTCAAAGAAAAGTATGTTGAGCGACTGAATCAGCGGGCCGTCCAGACCATCCAGCCAGATAATTGGATCTTCAGACTCGTTGTGATGATCGTGCCAAGTCCAGTTGGGCGTGAGAATCAGGTCGCCCTCTTCCATAAAAAATTTTTCGCCCTCGACCGCCGTGTAGGCCCCCTTGCCCTGCACGACAAAACGAATCGCCGCCATGTTGTGCCGGTGCGCCTTTGCCACCTCGCCCGGATTTACGATTGAGAAAGTCACCTGCAGAGTGTGCGACGTCGACTTGATCGGCAGATGCGGGTTCACCACCCGAATGGCGCGCCGCTCCGCCTGCTCGATGCCGATCGTTTCGCTGGCCTTAAGCAAGCCGTCGAGCAACGGCTCCCACTTCCAAAGATAGGGCGCCTCCGACGCATGCGACGGCACGCGTGTGCGCCAAAATCCTGAAAGTTGATTCTTTTCCAACTGGCTGTCGAGTTCTTCCAGCTTCACGGGGTACCTCTTGATTAGACTTACGACGCCTGTGCCATCGTATGAGCCATGCCACCGAAGTAGGCGCGATGAATATCCATCGATTCCTTTGCAGTATCGAGCACGTCTTGTTCTCTGCCTGGAGCGACATATTTTTCGAGCACGTCAATGAACATGTCGGAATGTTTTACATCGGCTTTGCTGTGCGCCGTGAAGTTGGGCATCTGTGTGTCTGCGAAATTCAGATCACGTTTCCAGATTTTATACAGGCGCGTGCAGTTTCCCCCGCCGATGTCTCCCAGTAATCGGTCATCGTTGGTCCACTCGGCGATGGTCGAAGCCGCGATCGCTTCTTGCCATGGGCGATTGCGCGCGATCCAAAACCAAGCATAGATCGCCGCCTTGGTTGTCGGCAGCGGTTGCGCATTCAAAACATCGTCGACGCTCAGGCCCAACTCTTTTCCCTGTCGAAAGATGAGATCGAGATGACCCGCTTTAGAATGCTCGTCCTCGACCAGTTCCTCATGTTCGTGCTCCAGGATGCGCTGCTTCACCTCGAACTCCGGGCAGTTGGCGGCCACCTGGGGCCAGAAATTTCGGCGCTGGCGAACGTAGAGACTTAATTGCAAAAGGTAAATCCGTGCTCTCTCCGTGGTCATCGGAATCGAGTAAAAATGTTTCATCTCCGGCGACAGAAACAAATCCCGCACACAGTCGCCCAATTTCTGCCGCCACTCTTGTGGTTTCATGACAACTCCTCCTTAACCAAGACCGATCCACGGTTATTACTAGACTCGTGGAACAAAGCCCACAATCGGTGTCGAAAACGACTTAAGAATTTCGTTCCTCATGGCTTTTTACGACTAACCGATAGGCTGAAGCATTGTCAAGCAGTCCTCGCGATGTCGCGTCCCACTTTTCGATCGCAGAGTAGGCACGTATCCCGGCGCGAAAATTTAAGCTGTTGTGAGGCAAGCCTATGCCGGATTTCTCTGGCTCAAATCAACGATCTAGAAATGACTTCCGAACCCGCCGGCAAGGTCCGCCGAGGCGGACCGAATTGGTCTGTTCTCGATGGCCGACCAAGCGATCGTCTCAAGTTTTTGGTTTCGGGTGGCACCGCCAGCACCCGGTCGGCGCTGAAATAGTTCGGGCAATACGGTGCGGTTAGAGCAGCCGATATATAGCGGGTTTAGGAATGTGATTCTCGGAGATGCAAACGCATGGTCCTTCAATGCACCAGTTTGTCATCGTTGGGGGCAGGCAGGTAGCGCAGTAACACGGTCTGGAGTTCATTGACAGAAACGGGTTTGAAGATCACCTCACGGGCGCCGCATCTCAAGGCGGCCTCGCGGTGTTTCTCGGCCATCCAGGCAGTGCAAATGATGATTGGAGTGTTCCTCGTTACCGAGATTTCTCGCAAGCAGGTTGTTGCCTCGATGCCGCTCATGTTCGGCATACCAATATCCATAAAAATTAGGTCGGGCCTCTCGCTCAACGCCTTTTGCACGCCGATTTCGCCGTCGTCTGCCTGGAGAACCTGAAAGCCCAAATGACGAATAATCATGGCGAAGAGTTCACGGCAGTCGGTATTATCTTCGATCAACAAGACTTTGTAGGCCATATACCCATCCTTGGTAGCAGGCTATGTGCCAATCGCAAAAACCTTTGTCTCACCAGGGATGGCCGCTGTCAACTTGGCTAGAATGGGGCGTTGGTTAATAGCGTTGTCAAAAGGCGTCATGCCAGATTGATTCGCGAGCTCTCCTCAGCGACTCGTCTGCTTTCTTGCCCTCAGTGACGTCGCGAGCGATCAAGACAGCGCCGACCGCTGACCGTTCATCTCCAACGAGGCATTCGAACATTCGACCATGACTGCGGGACCATCCTTGCGGAAGAAATACGTCGCCGCAAACCACGGAAACCAAAGCACTGTCATCGGGTAATCGAACACAACCATGAATACTACATCGGCGCCCTGATGTTGATAACGCCAAATTCTGCTGGATGGTCGCCGCTGCTGCAATATCATCATATCGGCCGATCAAACAAAGAGATCGGCGATTTAGACTTTTGTACACTCTCCAATTCCACAACTTGTCGCGTTCACTAATAGCAAATCAGAAAGCGCGCTGGCGATTTCAGCGGCTGAAAAATGGAGCAACTAAGAAAGGATCTTCCTTAGCACCGAAGAATTCTCTCTTTGCCTATCAACAAAAACTTGGCCCTCTGATGACCCAAAGTCATTTTACTTCTTTCTTTTTACGTATCTCTTAACCGAGAAATCGTAGAGCGTCGAAATCGGGTACTCTTCCAGCTTGCGAACACCGGCCGTCGTCTCGTACAGAATGACCACGTCTTGACCGCGATTCGAGGCAAAGAGAAGTTTCGCATCAGGCTTGCGGTCCAAAAACTCCCCGACGGCTCGAAGGGTATTTGAGTGACTGTAGGGTTCAGGCATCGCATGGGAATCATGCCTCGGCCTTTTGCGCTCTTCATCCTGGCGTTTTAGCTCTTCCACCGAATACAAGAATTCCACATTCATAGACACGCCCTCGACCGGCTTGTCACCCAGCGTTGAATCTTTTGGCTCCCTCCATAGGCGTAGAAACGCTGCCAGTCCTCTAATCTTTTTTTCTTCTTCTTTCTTGCTTTGCCTGTCCTCCTTGACTCGACACCGAACGAGATAACAATCAGCGTAGCACACCACTTCATATGTCTCAGGTCGCAAAGGCTCCAATGCCTGCCCAATAACGCGAAGGATTGTTGAATAATTCATGGGCGCTGACCGGAAAGCTCATCTAGATTAGAATTGCGGCCCTCGTTCATATTACCTCCCGCCGATTTGACTCCCCTTATGTTACACTCGCCGGCATCAATTCGTCCACTTCCACCCGGCGATCTCCGGCGGATCGACGCCCTCGCGCCGGATGAACGCGCCGTGAGCAGCGATCTTTCGCTCATATTTGACGATCAGTTCTTCCGCCACGGCCGCCGCTGCTGGATTACGTGCGGCGATCTTTTGCGCGCCTTGAATCACGAGGTGATACCGGCTCGTTCGATTGTGCACATGCATATCGAATGGTGTCGTCGTCGTGCCTTCCTCACGGTAGCCGTTCAGATCGAAGCGCTCGTTTTGTGGTCGCTCCCAAAGCAGTTGATTGATTGCGGCGGTATAGCCGTGAAAATTGAATATAACCGAGCAATCAAGCGGGAACAATCTCGTGAATCTCCCTTCTTCCAATCCATGCGGATATTTTTGCGGAATCCCTAGAACCAGCAGATCGATGACGTTGACGACGCGCACGCGCCATTCGGGAGCTTCTTGTCGCAGGATGTCCGCCGCGGCCATCGCTTCGAGCGTCAAATTGTCTCCGGCACAGGCGAGGATCAGCTCCGGGTCTTCACCCTCATTGGTGCTCCCCCAGCGCCAGATCGATGCGCCGATGTCACAGTGGTCGATTGCCTCCTCCCGCATCAGCCACTGTGGCATCGGCTGCTTGCCGGCGATGACGACATTGATCATATCTGTCACGGTCAGGCACTCTTCGATCGTGTATATCAAACAGTTGGCGTCAGGCGGTAAATAGATCCGGTAAATGTGACCTTTCTTGGTCAAGAGATTATTGATAAAGCCCGGCCCCTGGTGCGAATAACCGTTGTGTTCTTGTCGCCAAGCTTCAGAGGTAAGCAAGTAGTTCAATGAGGAAATCGGCTTGCGCCAAGAAATTTCCAGTGACGACTTCAGAAACTTGGCGTATTGATTCATCATCCCATCGACAATCGGCAGAAATGCCTCGTAGCAGGGAAAGATGCCATGCCGTCCCGTGAGCAAGTACCCTTGCAGCCACCCCTGACAATTATGCTCACTCAGCACCTCCAGCACGCGCCCGCTGGGCGAAATATGCTCGCTGTTTGCCGGTAACGGCCAAACATATTGCCGATCAGTGACGTCAAGAATCGCCCCGACCCGGTTCGACTCCAGTTCGTCGGGGCAAACGATGCGAAAGTTGCGGCTCGCTTCGTTTAAACGGACGACGTCGCGCAGATATTTTCCCAGCTCTTCGACACTGCTGGTGTAATCCTGTCCGCGGGTTCGAAGATCGACGCCATAGTCGCTCACCGGAGGCAATTTGAGCGGACGGCGGACCTCGCCGCCGAAGGAGTGCGGATTGGTTGCCATGCGGTGAGTCCCGCGCGGACAGCAGGCCATAACATCCGCTGCGGGAGAACCGTTGCCGTCGAAAAGCTCGTGCGGATTGTACGATCGCAGCCAGTTTTCTATCACTTTCAGATGAACGGGGTTGGTCTTGGCATCCTTTGCCGGCACCTGATGGGCACGGAAGGAACCTTCGATAGCGTGGCCGTCTACGATGCTGGGACCGCTCCATCCCTTCGGCGTGTGCAAGATAATCTTCGGCCAATCTGGTCTTTCGACGACGTCTCCGGAGCGCGCCGCTTTTTGGATCGCGCGCAATTCGCCATAGGCTCCGAACACCGCCTCGCTCATTGCTTTATCGATGTGGTCGCTCAAATCGACGATCCGAACTGAATAACCGTAACCGCTGAAGAGCGCCCGCAGCTCATCATCGCTCATGCTGCCAAAAATAGTCGGACTGGCGATCTTGAATCCGTTGTCATGGAGAATGGGCAACACTGCGCCGTCGTTCTTAGGGTTCAGAAACTTATTGCTATGCCATGCGCCGGCCGTCGGGCCGGTCTCCGCTTCGCCGTCACCGACGATGCAGGCAACGATCAATTCCGGATTATCGAGCACAGCGCCGAACGCCGTCGACAAGGCATAGCCCAACTCGCCGCCTTCATGGATGACCCCGGGATAACCGGGGAAAAGATGGCTCGGAAAAGCGTCGGGCCATGAGAACGATTTTACAAATCGTTTGAGACCGGCGCGATCACGTGTCAAATCGGGAAAAAACTCAGTGATCGTTCCTTCCAAATACATGTTCGCTAGGTTCGCCGCCGCGCCGTGACCGGGACCAGTGATGAGGAGAATGCTCGCGTCGGTCGCCAGAATCAGCCGATTGAGATGCGCATAGATGAGATTGATCCCCGGGGCGGTCCCCCAGTGGCCCAAGAGTCGATCTTTAATGTGCTCGGGACGGAGTGGTTCCTCCAGTAAGGGATTGTCCTTCAAATAGATTTGTGCCGCGGCAAGATAATTGACGGCGCGCCGGTAACGGTCGACGGCCTGCAACGCGCCCACGTCAAGACTGGTTTCACTAGATGTCTGCTGCTTCATGGGTCAACCTCCGATCAACAGAACTGTCTGGTGAGCGATGATCATTTCCTCGTCGGTGTGAATAACGGCAACCTTCAGACTGGAGTCGTCACTCGATATGATGCCGTCTCTGCCCAAGACCGCTTCATTAGCAGAGGACTCCAAATGCAAACCGCACCAATCCATATCGCGGCAAATCATTGCGCGCACTAATGAAGAATTTTCACCAATGCCGCCGCTAAACATCACCGCTTCTGCGCCGCCAAGAACGGCCAGATACGCCCCCAAATACTTGCGCGCGCGATAACAAAACGCTTCGACGGCAAGGCGTGCGCGCGGATTCCTATCATAGGCAGCGGCCAGCTCGCGCATGTCATTCGAGATTCCCGACAGACCGAGCAGACCGGAGCGCTGGTTTAGCCACTGTTCAACCTCCGCCGCATCCACTGCTTCCTTGCGCGCGAGATAACTCACCAACGCGGGATCCAAATCTCCGGAACGGGTGCCCATGACCAAACCTTCGAGTGGCGTAAAACCCATCGAGGTATCGATCGACTGTCCATTGCGGATCGCGCTCGCCGAACAGCCATTGCCGAGATGCAAGGTGACGGCGTCGATCTCGTCCGCCCTCTTCCCGACGATTTCTGCGAACCGAGCGATATCGTATTGATGCGCCAGGCCGTGAAACCCATAACGACGAATTTTGTGTTTCTGAGAGAGTTCATAAGGAATGGCATAGAGCGCCGCCTGCTCGGAAATGCTGTGATGAAATGACGTGTCGAACGCCGCCACCATCGGCACGGACGCGCCGAGGATTTTTCGCGCTGCGCGGATGCCGTTGAGCGCGGCGGGATTGTGCAGCGGTGCGATCTCGCAGAGCGCTTCGATGGTGGCAATAACCTCATCGTCGATTAATACCGATTTGGTGAATCTATCCCCGCCGTGCACCACGCGGTGGCCGACGGCGTCGATGGAATCGAGCCCGGGTTTCGACCGCAGCCAGTCGATAAATCAGTCGCACGGCCTCTTCGTGAGTGGGAATGACGGCGGTCTTCTCCAAAACGGCGCCCATCGCTTCGAAGCGGTAAGACGCCTTTTTGCCGATTCGATCGACAATGCCGCGCGCCAGCTTGCGCTCTTCGTCCTTTACACTGCCGGTTTCAATCAGCTGAAACTTGAGCGTCGAGCTTCCGCAGTTTAGAACCAGAATCTTCATTTGCAGAAAACCTCTGGCAGATTGCTGGGTGGTTAGGCACCTCTACCTCCCTGTACATGTGGACTCCCATCTCAATTCAAGTATGAAACGCTTTGCGCTTGACGGCAACTCACGATCTCACAGTTTGTGTTCAGCAGCAGTGTAAAAAAAAGGCTTTCTGCTAGCGCTGCCGCGGTGGGAGAAAACAAACTGTCCAACAACGTGACTTTGGAAGACCGGGACCTGTGCGTGGAAGAGCGCGAGAAGCATAGTGACTTGATGATGGCTCCTCGACTCGCCGTTGCCTGCCGCGCAAAAATCCGACATAGTCCACCCGTCGGCTTATGAACCCATGAAAAACAGCGAGTTTTTTAATCTTTATAATCACGGTTTCGTTCGCGCTGCGGTCGGAATACCCGAAGTACGTGTGGCGGACCCGGCATTCAACGGAGCGCGGATCATCGAGTTGATGGAAAGAGCCCAGCGCGAGAAGGCCATTCTCGTGCTATTTCCAGAGTTGGGTCTAACCGCGTACTCATGCGAAGATCTCTTTCATCAACAGGCATTAATGCAAGGTGCCTTGGAAGCGCTGAGCAGGGTATTGAAAGCTTCCGAAACTTTAAATTTAGTCGCTGTTGTCGGCATGCCGCTTCAGGTCGACGATCTGCTGTTCAACTGCGCCGTCGTTCTGGCTCACGGTGAAATACTCGGGATCGTCCCTAAGACCTTCTTGCCAAATTATCGGGAGTTCTACGAGTATCGGCAGTTCGCGCCGGCATCGGCGGCGCGGACCACGGCCATCGACCTCCCGGACCAGCAGCAAATTCCTTTTGGCGAGCATCTTCTCTTTCAGTGCCAAACCCAACAAGAGTTTCGGTTTTTCGTGGAGATCTGCGAGGATCTCTGGGTGCCAATTCCGCCGTCCTGCAACGCCGCGCTGGCTGGCGCGACGATTATCCTGAATCTTTCCGCCTCGAATATCACCATTGGTAAGGACGAATACCGTCACAACCTGGTCGCGAACCAGTCCGCCCGCTGTCTTTCCTCATATCTTTACGCCGCCGCCGGACCAGGAGAATCCACTACCGATCTCGCCTGGGATGGTCATGCACTGGTTTATGAGAACGGGACCCTCATCGCTGAGTCCGAACGGTTTCGCTACGACTCGCAACTCGTCGTCGCCGAGCTCGACCTCGAACGGCTCACCCAGGAGCGCATGCGCCAGAACAGCTTCGCCCAGAGCATGCAGCGCCACCGTGAAGAGCTGCGCCAATTTCGCAGAATCGACTTCAATATTGATTTGCCCAGCACCGGTAGTTTGCTATGCAAACGCAGGTTTGAAAGATTTCCCTTCGTACCGTCCGATCCGGTATTACGCGACCGCCGCTGCTACGAAGCATACAATATTCAAGTCCAAGGGTTGGTGAAGCGGCTCAAGAGCTCCCGCATATCGAAGATCGTGATCGGCGTCTCGGGTGGTCTCGATTCGACCCATGCGCTCATCGTCGCTGCGCGCGCGCTGGATCTCTTGGCATTACCGCGGTCCAATCTTCTCGCTTACACGATGCCTGGCTTCGCCACGATCCAACGGACTCTGCTGAATGCCAAGGCGCTTATGGCGGCCGTCGGCTGCGCCGCCCACGAAGTGGACATTCGCCCGAGCTGCGAGCAGATGCTCCGCGATATTGACCACCCCTACGCGCGTGGCGAGCCGGTGTACGACGTGACTTTTGAAAATGTCCAGGCAGGCGAACGAACCAGCCACCTTTTCCGATTTGCCAACCTCCATCAGGCTTTGGTCCTGGGAACGAGTGATCTAAGCGAGCTCGCTCTCGGCTGGTGCACCTACGGGGTCGGGGATCACATGTCCCATTACAGCGTCAACGCGAGCGTTCCGAAGACGCTCATTCAGTTCCTCATCCGCTGGGTGGCTGACACAAACCAGCTGGGCGAGAAAACCAGCGCGATCTTGCGTTCGATCCTCGGAACCGAATTCAGCCCGGAGCTGATTCCCAGCGATCCTAACGGCGAGCAACCTGGCCAGAGAACAGAGGATGTTATCGGTCCCTATGAGCTTCAAGACTTCAATCTCTATTACATCGCTCGCTTCGGCTATTTGCCTTCGAAAATCGCGTTCCTCGCCTATTGCTCCTGGCGGGATCGGACACTGGGCCAATGGCCCGATATTCCCGAAGGCAGACGAAATCAATATACCATCGCCGACATTAAGCACTGGTTATCAATCTTCGCGTGGCGGTTTTTTCAGGAAAGCCAATTCAAGCGGAGTTGTATTCCTAACGCTCCCAAAGTCGGCTCCGGTGGTTCTTTATCGCCGCGTGGCGATTACCGCGCACCAAGCGATAGCGAAGCCACAGTCTGGCTTGAAGAGATCAAACGGATTCCGGATCACGATCCGTAGAAGGCAACGGCGGGTTAAACCGATGAAGTGCCGACGTGACCCAACCTACTTCCGTTGCAGTAAAAGAGTCGGTCAAGGTAAGGTGCGTCGCTCCGGTGGGAAGAGTTGCGGTGTGGGTCAACCGAATGTAGTCGATGCAAGAGATCGCCGACTTTGAACGACTTGAATCGTTTGATTGGCGAGTGAGAAGACACTCATGTTGGAGTTAATCCGACAACTGCTCGGTCCTGTTGGGACGTTCGTTGTCATCGCCGCAATCATTCTCATCAGCGGCATCAAGATTCTGCGCGAGTATGAACGAGCGGTGATCTTCCGTCTCGGACGCATGGCTGCGGCGCGCGGTCCGGGAATTACTTACGTCATACCGTTAGTCGAAAAAATGGTTCGCGTCGATCTGCGCACCCTGACCATGGACGTGCCGCCGCAGGACGTCATCACTCGGGATAACGTCTCTGTCAAAGTAAGCGCGGTGCTCTATTTCAGAGTCGTAGATCCCAACCGCGCGATCCGCGAGGTGGAAAACTATCTGTTTGCCACTTCTCAGCTTGCCCAGGTAACTCTGCGCAGCGTGTGCGGTCAGGCTCCGCTCGACGAGTTGTTGGCGGAACGGGAAAAAATCAACAGCCGGATTCAGGAGATTATCGATTCGCAGACCGACCCATGGGGGATCAAAGTCGTTTTAGTTGAAGTCAAGCACATCGACCTGCCTCAGGACATGCACCGTGCCATGGCAAAACAAGCGGAGGCTGAAAGAGAACGGCGAGCGAAGGTCATTCACGCCGACGGTGAGTTTCAAGCCTCTCAAAAGCTTGCCGACGCCGCGGAAATAATTGCCAGGCAGCCGAACGCCATGCATCTGCGTTTTCTGCAAAGTCTCGTGCAAGTGTCAGCGGAAAAAAACCAGACGATCGTGTTGCCGATTCCTGTCGATCTCCTGACCCAAGGGCTCAACAAGATCAAAGAATGAACCGGGAGCTTTGAGCTTCCGGGAACACGCCGTTCAACGGATACTTTCTGGAGGTTAATACGCTTCTCGCGGCTTAGCCTGATTTTTCTCGCCACCTTTGCGAATTGCGCAACGTTTTTTTATCATTGAGGCAACATCGCGTCCCGATGTTCTACGGGAAATCGACGGGATGTTTTTCATTACTCACTTCAATCTTGGAGAATCGCCATGAGTTTAAAAAAGCAGTACCTCAAGAAAGCTCGTGTCTGTAAGGTTACATTTTCTATTTCAAAGGAGGCTGTCGGCTCGGCAGCCAATGTAAGCCTGGTGGGGGATTTCAACGACTGGAGTCGAGATACGACCCCGATGAAACGTCTTAAAAACGGAACCTTTACGGCGACGCTGAGCCTGGAGCCAAACAAGGAATATCACTTTCGCTATCTCGTGGATGGGCAGCATTGGACGAACGACTGGAGTGCCGACAAGTATGTGCGCAACGCGCACGGCAGCGACGACTCAGTCGTCGTCGTGTAACTCCCTGGGCCCGGTGCGACTTAGAAACGTGGTTTTCTTTTTGGGGCGCAGTCAATCGTGAAATGAACAAGGTCGAGAGTTATCTGCGTTTGGCCGGCGAATCTTATGCCACGGCTGGGGTCCTTGCATTACTGCTTCGCAATGCGGCAATCACATCCTGCTCTGACACCTGGGCGAAATCTTCGAAGAACTGCCCCACGGCGAAGAAATCCGCAGACACATTCAAGCAAACCAGGGCGTCGCACTCGTGCAACACGGCGCGTGCCGCATCTGGCGATGCTACGGCAACTGCGCCAATGAGCTTTTTTGGTTTCTTTGCACGCACCGCCCGCAAAGCTACCGTCATCGTCGACCCTGTGGCGATTCCATCATCGACAACAATGACGATGCGATCGTTCGGATCGATAGGCTCGCGCCATGGTGTGTAGAGAGCGCGCCGCCCGCGCAGCACAGCAAGCTGCCGTTGTTTTTCGGCTTCGACAAATTCGGGATCGATGTCGGCGGTCCATTCCGCTAGGAACATGTTACCGGTCTCATCGACACCGCCGATGGCGAACTCGGGCTGATCAGGATGGCTGAGCTTGCGAACCAGGATGACGTCAAGCTCGCCTGCCAAAGCCTCGGCGATGATTCGGGCCATCGGCACGGCGCCTCGGGGAACGCCCAGCACTAAAGGATTCTGGTCCTCGCAATACGGACTCAATCGCTCGATTAGTAGCTGTGCGGCGTATTCCCGGCTTTTAAATCGCATCTCACCTTACCTGCTTACGCAACAATGGCTTTTGAGCGATTTGACTTTCCCCCGGTACTGACCCGAAAAGGTCCAGCCTTGATATCACCCGTGATATTTTCACAATACCGCATATAACGTGCCATGGATATACGGATATGACTACTATACGGTATTCTTCAGCTCTGGAATATCCGTAGCTTCACGAACTCAATTACGGAGTGATTTTTTCAAGCCTTGCGAATTCGCCTTGACAGCCCACGTTATGGTTCTTATCTTTAAATTTGGGCGTGTCTAAACTCGCGCAAGCCTTTGATATGTTTTTGGATATCAAATGACCTGTGCCATTTTTGGCCACTGGCAAGTATTTTCTTAATAAATTGCATAACATAACAAACATATGGGAACGAAAAGGTCGCCCGGAGCGTCTAATTTTTTGACCCTTGAAATTTATAGGAAGCGCCGGAACATGGAAACATGACTAAGGAGATTACAATGTCCCCCCCCTTCGACACGGAAAGAGAGATAGACGAGAATTTTGAAGACCGCGAATTGAGTGACGGTTCATTCGACGATCAAGAGCACAGTGGGCCCGATATCGAGCCGGTCGACGATACTGAGGATGGTGATGAGTCAGAGCCGGCAGCCTCGGATATCGCGCTCGGCTCGGTGCAGCAGTACCTGCGCGACATCGGCTCGGTTGCACTATTGACGCGAGAGCGGGAGGTCGAACTGGCTATGCGGGTCGAGCAGGGCCAGAAACAGATTCTCGAAGCTCTCTTCTCTACGCCGATGATAATGCGTCAGGTCCTTCGACTTGGCCAGGCTGTGGCAAGTGGCGAGCTGTCGCTGGGCGAAATCACCGACAAGCACGATAGCGATGAGGAAGATAGCGACGAGCAGGGCGGTGATGACCCAAAGACATTTCTCAAACTGATCGCAAAACTGTCGAGAATCAGCGAGCGGAACGCAGGCATCGCGCGCGAGCTAAAGCGCTCCCGTGTGTCTCAGCAACGACGCGCCAAGCTGCTCGGGCAACAACAAATGCTGGCGGCTAGAATGCTCGCAGTCATGAAGGAATTGCACCTCTCGTCGGCAAAAATCGATGAGTTGATTGGTCGAGTAAGGCACGTGGCCGATCGACTCAATATCTTGGAACGACAGTACCGTGAGCTCCGCAATGGCAAGCGAATCAAAATAACCACCGAAATCCATGCATTGGAAGAACATGCGGGGCTTCCTGCAACGGAGCTTATGAATCAGGCGCGCCTGATCCAAGAGGGCGAAGCTCTGGTGAGCACATCTAGGAAGGAATTCACCGAGGCCAACCTACGGCTGGTCGTGAGTATCGCCAAGAAGTATATCAATCGGGGTTTGAGCTTTCTGGACCTGATTCAGGAAGGTAATCTCGGACTGATGCGTGCGGTCGAGAAATTCGACTACCGGCTTGGCTTCCGTTTTTCTACCTATGCGAGTTGGTGGATTCGTCAAGGTATCACGCGCGGGCTCATCGACACTGGGCACACGATTCGTGTACCGGTCCACCGAGTCGAATCGCGCAATAAGGTCCTCCAGACTGCGCGCCAGATGCAGACAAAGCTCGGTCGCGATCCCAAGCCTGAAGAACTGGCCAGGGAGATGGAGTTGTCCGTTCAGGATCTGTTAAAATTGGTGCAAACCCATGGGGAGCCGGTTTCATTGCAAACTCCGATTTGGGAGGACGGTGATCGGCTTGAAGACTTCGTCGAAGATCGCATTCGGCCCAAGCCTGAAGAACAAGCGTTGGACGGCACGCTCCGCAGGGAAGTTAGAAAAGCCCTTTCTCTGTTGACGCCGCGCCAGGAAACCGTGCTGCGTAAACGCTTTGGTATCGAGGAAAAGCGCGATTATACTCTCGAGGAACTCGGCGAGATGTTTGCGGTAACACGCGAGCGTATTCGGCAGATTGAGCAAAGGTCGCTGCAGATTCTGCGCAATCCGAAGCGGCGAAAGCCGCTGGCGCCAAGTGGCAAAGTGGTGGCTGGCGATCCGACTCTGAATTAATCCGGGGTCTTTAAAGGGCGAACTTTTTTCAAGTGCCCAGAGATTCGGCGCATGTTTTGCTTTTAGAAGTATTTGAAATGATGCGATTGGGAACACGAGTTCTTTTTCAGCCGGAGGTGTTTTATGGCAAACGAAACCGAACTCATTTACCTGGTGCTCCTCGCGCTCTTGACGCTCATCATCCACGTAATTCTTTCGGCAAAGAATCGTCGGCACGATCGACACGCGCATCGATAGCCACGTTGCAAAAAAACCGATTGGTGTTGGTGCCTGGGCCGCAGGGTTGATTGCAGTTGATTGCAGTTGACTCAAGCGGGCGTGGTCCAATCTGCTTCCTGTCAGCTTAGGTAGCTCAAATGAGACTGCGGATCGCTTCTCATCAGCAGTTCGCGGAGAGTATCGCGGTGTTTTCGACCGTCTTCATAGATCCGCTCCAAGACTTCGGCGACGGCCGGCAACTCTTCGCGGATGCTGCGCGCCAGTTCAATCAGCTCCCCTGAGCACTGCTGCTCCTCGTTTAGATCCTCCAATAAGTACTGCCAACTAGTCTTCTCGGTACTGGTAAGCGGCGGGACGTCAGGCAATGCGCCACCTAACAACTTGATCTTCTCAACAATCCATTCGACATGTTTCGCTTCATCCGCGGCGATCGCCAACAACCTGTCGCGAAATTGACTGTACTGCATCCGATCCGCTTGTTGCCTATAGTGCGCGACATGCTGGCTTCCTTTGACGTATCGGTCGTTTAAAATTGCTAGCGCTTTGGCTCTTACGTCGAGGGGAAACCCGAGAAACTCGCGCCACCATTCACTCCAACTTTTACCGACCGCCATAAAACCTCCGTCGTGAAAGCAGTTTCTGCGACAAGAACCAAACAAACGTTACGCCACGCACAAACTGCCAGCGGATATAAGTATCTTCAGATTAACGTATTGTCGAGCGTTGTTATCAGAGAAACGGCTATACCGATCTTGCTCATAATATGGGGCACTAAAGATGCCTTTCTCCCAATGGACGAAACTCAAGCTGCCTGGTGAAATTGACGATGGACTCAGCGACGGTGCCGTTTGACTCCATTAAATGCTAAATTCGGTCCATGGCACCAACCGAGTTTCAGTCGCCATCAGTCGAGTCTCCGCTCATTCAAAGCGGAGTCTGTTACGTCGTTTTCGCCTATGACGCGGCGCGCATGATCAATCTTGAAGTAGCCGACCGCCGTATCCATGAGACCACCGAGCGGCCAAGTATTGCACACAAACGGCGCGCGCCGAGCTATTTCGAATTTCAGCCGCCGCCCCTACGCGTGAGCCGGGACGCGGAGCTGTTCCAGATCGGCAAGTTCACGACGCGCCCAAGCCTGGATGTGATGGTTTACGATTTTGGCGCCGTCGCGGTCACCTACGCGCTGCCCATTCAAGGGTCTTTTGACGATTTACTCGGGCTCAGCGAAGAGCTTTACGACAACGAGGTGTTGCTTGCTGATTCACGGTTGCGAGTGAGCCAACTCTTGACGGTCATCGGCGACGCGGCGAGCCAGGCACACGAGTCTCCTGTGGTTGAAGATTACGTGATCTTTCACATACAAAGCTTCGCCCAGCCCTTCGACGTCAACCGCTTGTGCGCAGACCATGGCCGCGCGATCGCTCAGGTTTTGCGCGCCGAACGACAAGCACTTTCCGATCAGGAAGTCGATGACGCGTTGGCGGTGCGCATCTCTTATGGGCTCGAGGATCTCACCATCGTTGATTGGAATGCCACACTGTTGATCGATCGTGAGGGGGAGGATGTTCGCGCGGTGTTGGAGTTCGCCAACGTCGAATTATTGGAGATGCGCTACGTCGATGAGAAACTCGATCGCGCACTGGATCAAGCCCATGAGACGCTGTCGCGGCGGTCGTGGGGCCTCCTTCGGATACTCGGACCCTACGGCGCCGACCTGCGCAGCGTAGCCGAATTGCAGGTCGACAATGCCGCCTTGTTCGAAGGCGTCAATAACACTCTAAAACTGCTTGGCGACCAGTATCTCGCGCGCGTCTACCGCCTGATCAATCGCCGCTTTCACCTCGACGAGTGGGATTCGAGCATTCTGCGCAAGCTACAGACGCTGGAGAGCATTTACGAAAAAATCTCCGATCAAGCGTCGAACCGGCGCATGGAACTCTTGGAATGGGTGATTATTTTCTTGATCGCCTTTTCCACCGCTTTGGAATTTATTCGCTAGCCGTCGGTTGGCGAACTGCTCCTTGGCGGCTGAGCCATAGTCAACCTTAGGTCGATCCCGTCGGTTTCTCCGGTACTGCCAATACCGGACACCGAGCGCGGCGCAGAATGCGCTCGGTGGTGCTGCCGCGGAATGCGTCGAGAAAATCTATATGACCTTGGGTCGCCATGACGATCAAATCTGGCTTCCAGTCGGCTTCTTCTTTGAGAATGAGCTCGACCGCATCTCCCGGCAATAAGCGCTCTTCCCACTTCCAGTCCGGTCGGTGCGGTAGATAAAGCGTGGGCATGCCTCCTTCTATCCCAGCATGTAACAGCTTGAACTCGACCTCGGGGCACCTCAGTCCGGTAGCCAAGAAGTATGCCTCCTCAAGAGCTGCTTGAGCATTGGGCTCGTGATCCACGGGTATGAGAATTCGCCGTAGTGTGACAGCGCCATTGGCCGGAGCAATGAATCCCTTACTCTGGCTCGGTACGAACAGCGTCATCGCGCGCGAACGGCGCGCCAGAGGTTCGGCGACCGGCTTGTGGAGCCAACGGGAAAGTCCCTCCCTTTGGTATGTCGCCAATACGAGCAGATCAGGAGGATGCTCTTCGCAATAGCGCACCATCGATTCCAGCGGGTCGCTATCCGAATTGAGGATCTTTTTCACGCGCAAACCGGTTTGGATCACGTCTTCCACCTTCGCGCCCGCCGGCAAGATTTTCCAACGCGCCAAGGTCGCGCGAACGCCCGGGAACTCGGTCCAGTGCACATCTTTATCGGTGCCGAGTTTATCGCTTTGCACATGCACGATCTCCAGCTCGGCCTTGGACAAGAGGGCGATCTTCAGCGCGTGGGCAAAGGCGACTCGGCTGGCCTTGGAAAAATCCGATGGATGTAAGATTCTGATCAGAGGCTCGCCGCCAGTTGTAGTGTCAGCCACGTCAACCTCCTTACGCGGGTCTCTGCTTCCGGCCGGTGACTTGAGGCTCACCGTCGGCACCGGGCAAGACGCCGCGACGAAATGCGAATAGGAAACCCCCTATAACCTTTCACCCGATCACCTTGATCACGGAGTCCAAGGTATGCTTACATTGTGTCTATGATCGGGCAGTATCTATGAAACGGGCATCCCATATAACATAAGAACAATTACTGGCGAGGTGCAAATGATAAACTCAACACTATCCAATTTGTTTCGTGCCCACACGCTGATTGGCTTAAGCGCTTTGCTGAGCGGAGTGATTTTTCTCGGGATACCTCACCCGGGACTGCCACAAAGCGTACGCGCCCGCGAAGACATCGCGCGCATTTTGGCGGTCGAAAAAATTAATGTCGCTGATGGCATGGTGTCGGGCGAGGTTAACAATCGATCTGCCAACACGGTCCGCGATGTGCAGCTCTTCGTTCGCTACACGTGGTTATGGGACAACGAAATGAAGCCCGGCAAGAACGACCCAGGCATGTCGACTTATTATACTCTGCCTAAGGAGATTCCCCCCGGCGGAAGCTTGCCTTTCACCTACAAGCCCTCGCCTCCGCCACCCAAGATGGCGGGCGGCCACTTCGAAACCACGGTTTCCGTTGCTGGATTCATCGAAGTTATACCCCAAACAAGGTAGCCCCTTTAGACTAACGCCTTCTTGATTTGCACCTCTCGCAATTACGGCAGGCGCGCTACGCCTCTGTAACATGGACGAATTCATCGCGAGCTTCCCGGGATGCGAGATCGGGGCAATGCCGCCGTTGCAAAGGAACGCATGCGAGCTCCGACCGTCAATTGAATGCGTCGCCAATTCAGCTCCATTAAGCGCCACACAGATTCTCATGGCACATCTCTTGCCGTTTTGTGAACGAGGTGAGTCCGAAAAAAAGTATTTATTGTCTTTAAGGAGGCGCAACCGGTATGAACATTCCTTTGAAGATCACCTTTCGCAATATGCCGCCATCTAAGGCTATCGAGGATAATGTCCGCGAGAAAGCCGCCAAGCTCGATAGCTTCTTTGACCGAATCATGAGTTGTCGAGTCATCGTCGAAGCACCGCATCGCCACCATCACAAAGGCAAGGCGTATGAGGTGCGAATCGATCTGACAGTGCCGGGTGCCGAATTGGTGATCAACCGCGCACCGAAACGTTTGGCAGCGGCGAAACTGGAGTTAGCAAGTGACGAGAAAGCTCTGGCGGAGAGCCATGAGCCGAGCAAGCATGCCGCGCATGAGGATGTCTACGTCGCGATTCGCGACGCGTTCAATGCCGCCGGCCGCAAGCTCCAGGACTATGCGCGGCGGCACAGCGGTGCAGTCAAAGTGCATGACGGGGGGCCGCCTGCCTGGGTGGCTAGGTTAATTCCGGAAAAGCGCTATGGTTTTCTTGAGACCGCCGATGGGAGAGAAATTTACTTTCATGGCAATAGCGTCCTACAGCCTGGCTTTGATCGCCTCGAGGTGGGCACCAAGGTGTATTTCTCCGAGGAGCTCGGCGAGAAGGGGCCCCAGGCAAGCACGGTGCGAGTCGCCGGCCGATAGCATTCGATGATAAAGAGATCCGACATGTTCGGCGAGATAGTGGCCTTTCCGTCTCATCCCGGGGCATGGACCGGCTCGGCTAGACGGCACGCTCTTGGTCGACTTGCCGAGTGGAAATCATGGCGCTTGTGCCACGAAGCCGTTGAATCCAAGCGTCAACTCCCCGAGACGGCATTCTGCTCGAGAAGGTTTAAACAGAACCTACGGACTGAACCAATCACGTGCATACATGAGAGTTCGGCTTGGCGTTCGAACAGGACGCGATCGTCTACTTGGGTTGATTAACGGCCTTGAAGCGATCGAGCTTGATCTCGTGTTTTCTTAGAAGATCATAGAAATCGGTTCGGCACTTGCCGGCGAGTTTTGCCGCGTCGCTGGCTTTGCCGGCGCAAGATTCCAACAATTGGGTAAGATAGGCTTTTTCAAACTCGTATTTGGCCGTCTTGTACGTAGTCAGAGGTCCTTTTACGGAAATCTCCAAGTCGCTCGCGGTCCTTTCGGCAGACGATTTTGTCGAAGAATCTTTTCTTTGAAGAATCAAATCCTCCGTAATGACATCCTGCTGGCTCATGGCGACCGCATACTCTAGAGCGTTTTCTAATTCTCGAACGTTTCCGGGCCAATCGTAGAGCATGAGTTTGCGCATTGCCTCGGGCGCGATTCCCTTTACATTCTTTTTCATTTGCTCTGACAGCTGCTTCAAAAAATGTTCGGCGAGATACGGTATATCGTCTTTACGCTCCCGTAGAGTCGGCAGATGAATCGGAATGACATGGAGTCTAAAGAACAAATCTTGGCGAAACTTTTCTTTTTGAACTTCTTCTTCCAAATTTCGATTCGTCGCGACAATGAGTCGGACATTGACCTCTACGGGCTTTTCACTGCCCAATGGATAGAATCGTCTCTCCTCTATGACGCGCAACAGCTTGGCTTGAATGGAGAGCGACATATCCCCGATCTCATCCAAGAAAATCGTTCCGCCGTTGGCCTGGCTGAATAAACCTTTGGTGCTCTTAATCGCGTCGGTAAAGGCCCCCTTTTCATGACCGAAGAGCTCACTTTCCAGCAGGGTCTCAGGTAAAGCTGCGCAGTTGATCGCCACAAAGGGCAAGTCGCGTCTGTGACTGGCGAAGTGAATTGCTTTGGCAATGACCTCTTTGCCCGTACCGCTTTCGCCGTGCAGGTAGACGGTTGAATCAGCCTTAGCGATTCGACCGACTACATCCAAGATGCTTTTCATCTTGCCGCTTTTGGCAACAAGATTGGGAAAGGAATATTTTTCCTCGAGTAACCCTTGGAGCCGCTGGACCTCGAAGTTGAGCCGACTGTTCTCCACCGCTCTTTCGATCTGTAGCAACAGCTCCTGCGTATCAAACGGCTTTGTGAGATAACTGTAAGCGCCCTTTTTCATCGCGTCGACAGCGCTTTCCACGCTGCCGTAGCCGGTAAGAATGATGACCGGCATGTGCGGGCTAATTGCGTGCAATTCATTCATGAGCGAAATGCCATCGCCGTCCGCCAATCTCAGATCGGCAAGGCACAAATGAAAATTTTCTTCCTCAACCGCCTTGATGGCTTCGCTCGCCGTAAGCGCTGTCTTGATTTCATATTCTGCGGCGCTCAGCTTCCGGCGAACGAGTTCCAACAGATTAGTGTCGTCATCAACCACCAGAAGTCTTTTGTCTGCCATTTCTTAGCCTCTTTTTTCGATCCTTCTGCATGCTTTTGGAAATTTCAAGGCTCGCGACTAGCACTCGGGGAAGTTGCTGTCTTCGGAGAAAAGATCTGACATGGTTGATTCGTGTTGCCCGGCTAATCGCTAAGGCCGTCAATTATCGACATAGCAGAAGGCGTTCCAAGTCGGCAAACAGTGTTAGGGAAGTAAAAAAGTCAACAATCCCGCCACCTACTCATCTGCGAATCTTCTGATCCCTAGCACGAGTTGTCGGAGATCTCCTACTTTTGCTGTTTGAAAAAGACTTACACGAGAGAGATAAGAGCCTTTTCTTCTTCACTATCAGGGTAAAAGGAATTCAGCGCGCCTCAGATCGAGTTGGCTCACCTTCGGCGAGCACGGAGAGTTGTGCCGCAGCCGAGAACAAGCCAACCAGGGTGCGCCTTAGCATCGCACGGTTCAGTTCACCCGACCGTTGAGTCTTTCCTTTCTTTGAAAAATACTTGCGCCAGTCCCAGTTTTCCCGCTTCGCGACACGAAAAAACCGACAAAAAACATTCCTCGTGTAGGTCACTGAATTTTAAGCCTCTAATATTAAAACACTCTTGCCATGATCCAGTCCTGGCACATTCTTTGTAGAGGAAACAACATGCGAAGTGCGTGCAAACTGCTAGAGCTGGGCCGCAGATCTACCTGGCTCTATAAACCCAGGTGAAGGAGGGAGTCATGAAAAAATATTTGCCGCTATTATTTTTGCTGTGCCTATCACAATGGGGGTGCGAGTTTCTTGGTGGGGCCGCTGTCGGAAGTCTGGCTACCGGTGCAGGCTACGAAATTAACAACAAGCGGCAGATGGACCGTCTTGAAGAGGACTACCGGAACGAGAGGATCTCTCGCCGCGAATATGAAGAGCGCAAACGCCAGATAGAGCACGGTTCGATAATCTATTAGCTAGCACGTCGCGTAGAGGGTGCGCGGCGAGCGCACGGCATGAAGCTTCGAGTAAACAGCACGAAAACTTCATGTTTTCGACAAGGAGAATCTTATGGCATGGAAGACGATAATTGTTTCCATGATGTTGGCGCTTCTATTGTCGGTCACCGGATGCACCTCACTAACCGGCGAGACAGCCGGCCAGTACGTGGACGACTCGACGATCACGGCCTCAGTGAAAGCCAAACTCGTTGCTGAAAAGGTGGCGAATTTGACCAGAGTCGATGTTGATACAACCAACCGAGTGGTTTCGCTCAACGGCATCGTCCAGTCTCCTGATCAAAAGAAGCGTGCCGAGGAATTGGCTCTCCAAGTCAGTGGTGTGACGCGAGTACAGAACAATCTGCAAATCCAGAAAATTAACTAAATAACTAAGGATGTCGCCGATCCGGCAATCCGTCTAACTTAAAGAAGGAAAAGATTACTATGAGAACGACTCGCGAAACGGGTATTCCATATTTGATAATCGGTGTTGGCTTGGGGTTGGTGGCCGGAGTTTTGCTCGCGGCGCGTTCCCGGATGGAGAGCTGGGAACAATTTCGGCGCGGCGCCAGCGATAGTCTGGATTATCTAAGCCGGGAAGGCGAGAAAGTGCGCGCCGGCGCCGATGAGTTCGTCGGCAAAACAAAAGAATGGCTCACGCGCATCGGTAAATCACTGCGCGGCGCAAGAGATAGCGAAAAAGCAAACTCGGGAGAATCGCCTTCATTCAATTAGCGGTGGAGAGACTGTAAGAATTCTTGGGACTCGAAACACCAAAGTAAAACGATCGGTATTGCCGCGTGAATTGGATTAAATTCCGCTCTTCTCTTCCAATAACACGGCAGCCAAACGATATTTTGCTTTGCCAAATGCCGTCGAATATTTTTTCCGACGGTAGGTGGTCGTATGAGCGTCTGAATGATCTCCGTGGCCGATTTCCGACTTGAAAGTTAGTAGAGCCGCAATGAAGACATCGGTGTTGATTGTTGACGACGAAGAGAACCTACTGGTGCTGCTTGACCGCATTCTCACCAAAGACGGATTCCAGGTCAAAACCGCCACAAACGCATATCAGGCCCTCAATTTACTCGAACAAGAAAACTTTAGTGTGGCAATCCTCGATATCAAAATGTTTCCTATCGACGGCATTGCCCTGCTCGCTGAGCTAAAAAAGCGCTCCCCTTCGACTCGAGCCATTATGATCACGGCTTATCCCACCCCGGATAGTCGCAGTGAATGCATTAAGAACGGCGCTGCCATGTTCCTCACCAAGCCGCTGGACTTGAATGAGCTAAAAACTGTCGCTCATAGTCTTGCGCTGGCCTAGGCATGTGCCCGAGGAAATCTCGCCCATCCGACGCTCTCTCTGCCCGTTTGCCGGGGCCAGCCTTCCAAACCACCGCGGGTTATAATATATCACGCTGCGTTGGAGCACGGTCGATGATTGGCCGTGCAGCGTGCTTTCCATCGCCGCTTCGTGCCGCTGCAGATGCTGCTATGGCCGTGTCGCGACAATGAAAATCCGTGCCCACCTATTTTTCCTTGTGTTCGCGGCCTTGCTGCCTATCCTGCTCTTTTCCGTGGCTCTCACCGCGTTATTCTGGCACGAGCAGCGTAGTGTGGCGCTGGTCGCGGCGGCGGGAGCGACTGTGGCGCTGCTCCTGTCGATCGCTCTGACCTGGGTTTTAGGAAAACGAATTGCTCGAGCGGTTTCCGGGCTTGCGAGCGTCGCGCACGGGTTGGCGACGGCCCAGCCGGCACCGCCCGTGCCTGCAGGAAACATCGCCGAGGTAAACGAAACCGCCAATGCCCTGGCCGAAACAAGAAAACAACTCCAGGCCCGCGAGCGGCAGCTTCGCGAAAGCGAAGAAAAGTTTCGCACGCTGACGACGCACGCGCCGGTGGGGATTTTTCTATCGGATCTCAAGGGCGATTATTACTTCGTCAATCGAAACTGGTGCACGGTATCCAAAATGACAGTGGAAGAGGCGAAGGGCAGAGGATGGCAGCGGGCGCTTCACCCGGAGGATCGCGACCGCGTGATCGCGGAATGGCGGGCAGCGCTGCAACATGGGCTTCCGTTCAGCTCCGAGTTTCGCTTTCTGCAACCCAACGGGACCGTGACCTGGCTTCAGGGTAGCGCCGCCGAGTTGCGCAATTCACACGACACTGTGGTGGGTTACATCGGCACGATTTCGAACATCACCGGATTAAAGCGAGCTGAGGAAGCGATGCGTCTCAGCGAAGAAAAACTTCGACGTCAGGCGCAAGAGTTGGAGCAACAGCTGATCGCTTCGGGCCGTTTGGTTTCCCTCGGCGAGGTCACTGCGTCGATGGCTCATGAATTCAACAATCCACTCGGAATTGTCATGGGCTTTGCCCAAGACATGCTGAGCGAAACCGACCCTTCGAGCCAGCACTACCAGTCTCTAAAGATTATCGATGAGGAGACCCGACGCTGCCAAAAGATCATCCAAGAGCTGCTCGAATTTGCCCGACCCAAGAACGCCGATCTTGGACGAACGGATATAAAGCAGATAATCGAAAAAACGCTCACTATGGTGTCAAATCATCTGTACAAGCAAAAAATCGAGGCTACCAGCGTCGTCGACTCAAACTTGCCGCACATCTACGCCGATGTGCAGCAGTTGGAGCAAGTATTGGTCAATCTTTACTTGAATGCCATCGATGTCATGCCGATCGGCGGCAGCTTGAACGTAAAAGCCACGCACCAAAGTGTCGACACTTCCGATCCGATGATCGTTATATCCATCACCGACACCGGTTTTGGTATAGACGATAAGGATTTGCCGAGGATTTTTCTGCCGTTCTTTAGCGCGAGAAAGAGAAAAGGGTTGGGCTTGGGTCTGCCGATCTGCGAGCGTATCATAAAAAATCACGGTGGCAGGATTGAGGTCGAAAGCCGGTCCGGCAAAGGCAGCACGTTTAGAATTTTCCTGCCCCTC